>JAIFMR010000103.1 GCA_020048255.1 Rhodoferax sp.
TGCCCCGCCAAGGCTTGCGCAATAACCGATTGGTTCTGCTGGAAAAGGCGCTCCCCAATGATCGCGAGCATGGGCACACCAACGATTTCGGTGGGTGCCTTGCCATACCACTCGACATAAGATTTGTTGGCAAAGCGGCAGATAAGTTGCGTATCCCAGTACGCCATCAAGCTGGGCAAGGCATCTGACGCGGTGCGAATGAAGCGCTCACTGGTCGTCAATTCAGCCGCAACCGCCTCCGCCCTTTGCTTGAGTTCAAGCAGTTCCTGTTCGTAGCGGCTTCGCTCCAAAGAGACAAAAAGAACCCAGATGAAGTGATCGACCCCGTCTTGCGTGGTCTTCTGGCAATTTACAAAGATCGGTAATTTTTGACCTTGAGTGGTCAAAAGTTGCAATCGGATTTCACGGACCTGCTGCTCGCGCAGCACCATGGGCCACACATGCGTCTGCAGGAAAATCCGACTCGCCAGCGGAAACATGAGGTCCATGGGTTGTGTGGCCCAGGCCGCCATTTCACCGCCGATCAGCCGATGCAACTCCTGATTCACTTTCTGCACCATACCTTCCCCATCGGTCACCATGGCCGGACAGGGAAGGAGGTCAAATGCAAGCATGCGCTGCTCCAGCCAGCGCTAAGCGCTGACAAATTCACGCATGGCATCAACCACCAGCAAGGGCTCGGCCATGTGCGCGCAGTGGCCTTGAACGTCCAGTATTTTTAACGTACTTCCAGCCAAATGGGTGTGAACGTATTCACCAACGCAAACGGGCGCGAGGGTGTCGCTGCGGTGTTGCAAAACCAGGCATGGCACCTGAACCTTGGGAAGATCAGCTCTGTTATCCGCGAAAAATGTTGTTCGGGCAAATATTTTTGAAACGACAGGGTCTGTCGAACAAAAGCTGTCCGACAACTCAGCCGTGACACTACTTGATTCGCCCTTGGCAGATACGACAGGCGCCAGATATTTCGCCCAGCCAATGTAATTTTGATCCATCAATGACAGCAAATCTTCAAGGTCTGCCCTCTCGAAGCCACCGACGTATTCGGGTGGATGGTTGACAAAACACGGGTTGGGTCCAAGCAGCACCAACTTGTTGAAAAGTTCAGGCCGGACAATCGATGCCAATACGCCCACACTGCAACTGACGGAGTGCCCGACGAAGGTGACACCGCTGCGCAAATCCAGCGCGTCGCAAATATCCAATACGTCTTGTACGTAACCGCTGAGGCTAGCGTACTTGGCTGCATCAAAAGCGTTGATGTCGGATTTTCCGCTTCCGACGTAGTCAAACAAGACTTGTTTGTGCGTAGCGCCAAATGCGGGGGTGACGCGATCCCACATGTTCTGATTACAACCAAATCCGTGGGCATAAAGCAGAACCGGGCCGTCAACGCTCACCGTCTTGACGTTGTTTCTTGCAAGGATTTGCTCTTTTTGAAGCATTGAAGTCTCCTGAGTTGGCGTCTTAGGTCATTCGGTTGCATGGTACCAAAGATGCGTGCAATCCCTCTGTCAGGGACTCACGGCACCCGTTTGGCCAACGTCTATCTGATCACCCCCGTGACAGACATCTTTCGCGATGGACCGCTGCTGGAGGCTGACGCGTTGCGCTGGCCAGCGCCCAGCGCGGCTCTGTGGATGAGCTTTCTACAATAGCTGCCATGACCCAACTCACCTACACCCGCGGCCAGGCGCTGCCCGATATTTTGCAAAAACGCATCATGGTGCTGGACGGCGCCATGGGCACCATGATCCAGCGCTTCAAGCTGGGTGAAGCCCAGTACCGGGGTGAAAGGTTCAAAGACTTTCACAAAGACATCAAAGGCAACAACGAGCTGCTGAGCCTGACCCGACCAGACGTCATCACCGACATCCACGAGCGCTATTTGGCCGCAGGTGCCGACATGATCGAAACCAACACCTTTGGTGCCACCGCAATAGCCCAGGCGGATTACGACATGGCCGACCTGGCGTTCGAGATGAATCTGGCCTCTGCCCGCTTGGCCCGCGCGGCGTGCGACAAGTACTCCACACCCGACAAACCCCGTTTTGTGCTGGGTGCTCTGGGCCCGACACCCAAAACCGCCAGCATCAGCCCCGACGTGAACGACCCTGGCGCGCGCAACGTGAGCTTTGAAGAATTGCGGGCGTCGTACTACGAACAGGTGGACGCCCTGGTGCAAGGCGGTGCTGACGCGCTGCTGGTCGAAACCATTTTTGACACCCTCAACGCCAAAGCCGCGCTGTTTGCCATTGACGAGTTTTTTGAGGCCAGTGGCCAGCGCCTGCCCATCATCATCAGCGGCACCGTCACCGATGCGTCTGGCCGGATTTTGAGCGGCCAGACCGTGACGGCTTTCTGGCACAGTGTGCGCCACGCCCAACCACTGGCCATCGGCCTGAATTGCGCCCTGGGTGCCACGCTGATGCGCCCTTATATCCAGGAGCTCAACCGCGCCGCACCGGAAACCTTCATCAGTTGCTACCCCAATGCCGGCCTGCCCAACCCGATGAGTGACACCGGCTTTGACGAAACGCCTGAAGTCACCAGCCGGCTGATCCGCGAATTTGCCGCCGAGGGTCTGGTCAACATTGTGGGCGGCTGCTGCGGCACCACGCCAGAGCACATTGGCGCCATTCACCAGGCCGTGGCGCCTTTGGCTGGGCGCGTGCTGCAGCGCAACTATTTCTACAAAGAGGCGGCGTAAGCGTGCCGTTTCGGAGGCAATAGCTATGAAAAAGGTCAATTGGGGCATTTTGAGCACCGCCAAGATCGGGCGCGAAAAAGTTGTTCCAGCCATGAAAAAAGGGCAGCACAGCTATGTGCTGGGGATCGCCTCGCGCTCACTGGAGCGAGCGCAACAAACCTGTATCGACCTGGACCTCGACAAGGCCTACGGTTCATACGAAGAGATGTTCGCTGACCCCGATGTTGAAGCCGTCTACAACGCGCTGCCCAATGACCAGCATGTGGCCATGACCCTGGCGGCAGCCCGCGCCGGCAAACATGTGCTGTGCGAAAAGCCGTTTGCCATGAACGCACAAGAGCTGGAGCAGCTGCGCGAGGTGGCGGGCCAGGTCCACGTCATGGAAGCCTTCATGGTGCGCTTTCACCCACAGTGGCTACGTGCGCGCGAGTTGGTGCGTAGCGGGTATTTGGGTGACTTGCGCACAGTGCAGGTGTTTTTTTCGTATTTCAACCGCCAGCCAGACAACATTCGTAACCGGCCTGAGGTCGGTGGCGGCGCGTTGTACGACATTGGTTGCTACGCCATCGTGGCCGGGCGCTTTTTATTTGATTGCGAGCCGCTGCGTGTGGTGGCCCTGTTCGACCGCGACCCTGACTTCGCGACCGACCGCACGGTGACTGCCATGGCAGATTTTGGCGGCGGGCGGCGGCTGGACTTCACCGTGTCGACCCAATCCGTGCCTTACCAAAGGGTGCAGGCCATCGGCACCCAGCGGCGGCTGGAGCTGGCAATTCCGTTCAATGCCCCCTTGGGCGGCACCACCAGCATTTTTCTGGACGATGCCCAGGCCCCGGGCGGTGCCTCCGCGGTGGCCGAGACTTTTGCCGCGTGCGACATGTACACCTTGCAGGGGGATGCGTTCTCCCAAGCGGTGCGTGGCGAGATCCCCTTGCCTTACGGACTCGATGACGCCATTTGCAATATGCGCGTGATTGACGCGCTGTTCAAGTCGGAGCAAAGCGGGCAGTGGGAAGCCGTTCAAACGGCTTAGTTCGCTTAGCCCAGAAAAACACATCCACTTCAGGCGACTTGCACAAAGGGAATGCAGCAGCAGGGCAGGGTGAAGATCTTTTCCTGGCCGTGTCTCCCCATCATGGTGATCGTCGTTCCAACATAGTGGAACGACATCAGTGCAAACGCGCTGGCCATAAGGTTTATGAGATAAAGTGGAAGCCACTCCCCTCCTTGACTTCACGGATGAGGAGCTGCCTGACGCACTCGTCCGTCGCCGGGCAGTAATCAGTCCTCCCAGGCCGAGCGAAAGCAATGCCAAACCTCCAGGTTCAGGAATTTCGTTTCCTGCACCAGAGCCCGAGCGGTTGTGTCGCGAAGTCGTTGGCGATATAGCTCAAGCGACGGCCTTGGTCGAGATATTTGACGGCCTAGCGCAAATGCTGGACGAATTCATCCAGCACGACACTGGCAGTTGCTGGCACCCTCTGGAAGTAGCCGTCCACATTCAACGAAAAATTGGCCGAATTGTCGGTCTTTCCAAACAATAGGCCCGATAGCGACAGACCGGGTGTGGGCACATTGCTTTCACCGATCACACCTTCAATAAACAGCGGCGTCTTAAGGGCAATCTTGGCAATATTGCCGTTACTACCCACCGCCATGCGACTCAACCGCTCACCAATGCGCAAGGCAGCTGTGGTGGTAGAGCGGTCGCGCTGCCAGTTGGCTGCCATCCATGTGTTGGTGCTGGTCACAGCCAGAGGCACAAACAGGCGCACATGCAAAGTCGCTGCGTCCAGGTCTTTTTGAACATCCTTATCGTAATAAACCCAGTTGGTTGAATACAAAGACAGTCTTCCAGAAAACGATAGAGTGGGGTCCGGCACCGAAGACCATCCGTCCATCAGATGGTCGATGTCGGAGTGCAACACCAGTGGCATACCTTTCGGCGTCATAAGCACACTGTTGTAGCCACCACCCTTGCCGCGGCTCCATGTGCTTTCCTCGCGCGGGGTTGCGGCACTCAGCTCAGCCATTTTTTTGTACGAGGGCAAGATTGCTAGGTTTTGCGGCGTAACTAGGTCAAGGCCGGAGGTCTGCACCTTGCTGATAAACGCCTGGTACATCGACTCGGTCGTTTCCTGCAGACGCGCACGATCCAATTGGGCAGTGAAGTCAATGCCGGAGCTAGCACCACCCTTGGACGTGGCCTCCTGCGCCACCACATACTGCACCACAAAAGACGCAATGGCAACTCGCTTGATACCAGTGAGGTACTTGGCGTCAATCACTTCCGTATTGGGTGTGTCTGCGGCAATTACCGGAGTAACTAACGCGGTCAACGCTCCCAAGCAAACACAAATGCCCGCCCGATGAATCCAATGCATGGTGTATTCCCAGTAAAAAATGTTTTTGAAGTATTTATGCTACCAAATTAACCCCACGCAATGGGTC
>JAIFMR010000048.1 GCA_020048255.1 Rhodoferax sp.
TTCTCCTAGACCATGGAGCTGATCCAGATGTCGTTGTTCGCACTGACGACACGCCGCTGTATCCGCTTTACGTCGCGGCCTTAAGAGGCTTCGATGAAGTGGTCCGAGTCCTGCTGGACAAAGGCGCAAACGCCACCGCCAAAGTTGAAGGTGTTCCGTCGCCAGTGGACGCAGCCAAGCACAATGGACACGAGGTTTCGGCTAAGTTGATTTCGGCAGCGATAAAGCGGCAGCGTGCTGCGACATCAGCACCGGATGTCGAACCAAAGAAAACTCAGAAATCGGCCTCTAAAAGTACAAAGGCATCAGCATCGTCTATCGTGACACTCGGCGTTTATTGCACAGATTTACGATATGACGAAGAAGAGCACGGTGCACACCTGCCTGCTGCATTCAAAAAGGCGCAGGAGGAATGGATAAAGTCAAAAAACGACGCTTCAAATGCTCACTATGCAGAAGCCTGCAAGCTCTTGGATAAATGGTTTGAGAGCAAGTACCAAGTGCGAATGGGGCTCTCCTTTTCAATGAGCATTGACCAGGACAATTTGCCGCATGAGGTACAAGACGTCCAATTTAAGGATTCATCAGAGGCTAGCGCCTATGCGTTTGCCAAAGAGCCAAACCTAAAGTCACTCAAAGTTGTTGCAGTCGATTTTCGCGGTAGCAGTTCCAGTAAAACGCTCCGGGACGATGAAAAGCTCAAGCGCTCACCTGAACTTGGCATCGTTGCAATCTACGAAGCCAAGTTGGGTAAATATGTAAAGACCCCTGAGGCCTTGGCCGATCTGCTGAAACAGGATCATAACGCTCAGCTGATCAAAGATTGCTTTTCCATTCAAATCGTGGAAAAAGCCATTCAGACCGTCAAAGTCGATGACGATGGTGATGAGGTGGTTGCAAGTAGCTCATCATGGTCTGGCGGAGACCTCAGCATTGAAATCAACCAAGGGTTTTCGTTAGGTGACTTCTCCAGTCATTTGAAAAAGTTGGTTCAAGAGGCTCGGGAAAGTCCTTCGTTATTAGCTGCAGATGCATCGCCGATCAAAAAGTTGATCATGTTTGGCGATCAGGTAGCGCTTGAACAGAAGCTTAACGAAGGGCTTGATCCAAACGAGCGGATTGACAATGAACCGCTGCTAAAAATGATACTCATGGTTGCAGTAACGGCCAAGCAGTGGTATGCGGACGATGAGCTCGGTGGTCAACTGTCAGCCACCTTTTCAACCCTCGAAAAATATCAAGATGTCCTTAAACGCATGGCATTGGATGTTCTGCGCCGCGGCGCCAACGTCAACAGTCCGTCTGGAATGTTGTCGATTCTTTCGGTTGCAGAAGCACTGAACGACGAAGAAATTTTGAATCATTGCAGAGAGGGCGCTGAAACTGCAAATGATTTGAATTCAACGCCGTTTCTCTTGGCGGCAGAGCGCGGTGATTCAGAGGCATTAAAAGTGCTGTTGGGTAAAGGCGCACGGATTAACAAGAGGGAGTTTTTCCATAGCACCACACCGTTGATGTTGGCTTGCCAAGGGCCAGGAGGAGAGGATGAACCTCCTCTCGCAGGCGAACAGTTGCGCGCTCAAGAAGAGGCTGTACGCTTTTTAATTGAAAAAGGTGCAGAAATTGACGCTGTCTCTGACAACGGAAATACCGCAATTGGCAACGCAGTTCGACGTGGTAATGCTTCCATCATTCGAATACTTTTGAATTCTGGAGCCAAGCCTACGGAAGCTTTACCACGTGGTCAAAGTCTGGTTGAACTTGCGAAGGCAAGAGGACATGCAGATGTCGTTGATATCCTTGAGCAAATTGACAAAAAATGAAAATAGGCGATAGCGATATAAATTCGGAGGCATTGGTCATGACTAACTGCATCGTGGTCTCAGTCGACAGAAATTTAACTCAGCATTCCATCGTGGAGACAAAGGCCGATCGTGCAGATGATGCACTTGCCAGAGTAAAAAGCCAAATCGACTTGGTCTGGGAATCTGGGCGCAAGTATGAAATTAGCTTACTTCTTGGAAAAGAAGCCACAGTAGTAAAAGAGGAACATCAATAATGGCTCATGTAGAAGTGAGCGCAATCGTTCTGCAACCCGATTCTGGGAACGATATCCCATCTTTTCTTTTGCCAGCCTTAATGGATGATCTTGCATTGCAGCGAGATGTGCTCGACGCGGGTATTTCACCAGACCGTGCGAGCAGTCAGGGTGGCGTAACCGCTTTAATGATTGCGGCGGTTCGGGGTAACCAGGACTTGTGTAATCTGCTGCTTGACCAGGGAGCGGACATCAACATTTCAATGGGTAGTGGGGAACCATTTTTCACGCATCCAAATGGCGCAAATTTTGATATACCTGCCCTCGGTTGCGCAATCGATGCTAAGCAATGGAATCTCGCGCGGCATTTACTAGATCGTGGTGCGAAACCGACATTTGGTGTGATGGAATACGACATTGCGTTGACGCTAGCAAAGTTCGCCCCGGTTGTACTGATACAAAAGATATATGACCACGGTTTTCCAATAGTCAGGGATCACCGCTTCAATCTTTTGTTCGCGCCGCCGGTGGAGATGCAGTTGCCCGAGATGCGATCAAAGGTTGTATTTTGGGCGGCGGTTAATCCAGACCCCGAGGTTCTGCCCTGGGTACTGGCGCAAGGCGGAGACCCGATGGCAGGCAATTCGCTGGGAATGACTGCATTGTTTGTGGCAGCAGCGGTGGGCAATGCGTCCCTTGTCGAGCAACTTCTAGCACATGGAGCCGAGCCAAGCATCGAGGACTGTGATGGTGATACCGCCCTCTCTATGGCAGTTGAACGCGGGTACGCAGCGACCGTGAAGGTGCTGCGTCATCACCTGTCTAGGACGACGCAACCCGATAGCGCTCCATTGACGCTTCACCAAGCTGCGACACAGGGCGCGATTATTGCGGTGCTGAATCAATTGGACAACGGTGTCTCACCTAACGTGTGCGACCACGAAGGCAACACGCCACTGATGTTGGCCGTGAAAGCGGGGCACATCGCAACGCTTCGGGTACTTTTCGCACTGGGTGCCAGCGTGCGACCCCGTAACACCCGAGGGCAGTCCGCATGGGATCTGGCTAGCGAGACGGCTGACAAACGAGTTCGAATCAGCCTAAGCGAATTTGGCGCTAACAGCCTGAAGCGAGGCGACGAGGACGAGCGCTTTGATCCTTTTGAATTGGTCTGTGGCCGTTACGCACACCCCTTCAAGTACCCATCCAGAACACCTTAAGCCGCACACCCAGATTTTCAATGGAGCAAAAAACATGACAGCTATCGACTCTTCTGTTTCCGCCAAGTGCGAACGACTTGGACAACTGATCAACGAACCGCTGGTTAAGGCGCGTCTTCCTGATGGCTATTACGAAGGCATCACGGATCATCTCGGGAAAATTCGTGAGGAGGGCACTGACGCAGTATCGGAGCAATTATTGCAAAACCTGCTTGAGCTTGTGAACGAGTATGAAGCGTGGCTTACAAAGTATGCGAACCAGCCCCCGGCTTTTGATGCTGCCCGTTCAGGTGATCAGGCTGGTCTCGTGAATGCTTTGGATGCAGGCTTTGACATCAACGCAAAGGACGACGACGGCCTTACCCTGGTTATGTTGGCTGCGACCAATGGGCACGCAGAAATTGTGTCAAACTTAATCGAACGTGGAGGCGACATTAGCGCCATCTGCGAGGAGCAGAACGATTTTGACGCGATGATAATGGCTTGCGCCCAAGGCCATGTAGCTGTCGCTCTGCAGTTGCTTGACCATGGGGTAGATGTCAACAAGCGATATGCTCCTGGCTCCTCTCGCGGTAGGGTTGGCAACCAGACGGCCTTGTCCATTGCGGCCAATCGCGGTCATATCGATATCTGTCGCCTGCTGATCAAGCGGGGTGCAGACATGGAGATCGTGGCAGACTCCGGTTACACCGCACTGATGTGGGCCTTGGTCAATGGTGCAAGCGAAGAGGCCGCAGAACTGCTCTTGGATGCCGGTGCAAACCCGGACCCGGCCACCCAGCCAATCGAATCGTTCTCAGGTGCCCTGACAACTCCTCTAATTTTGGCGGCCAGCAACGGGCTGTCAAGTATTGCGCTTAGATTGATTAGTGCCAAGGTCAATCTCGATGCTCAAGATAGCTCCGGATGGACCGCGCTCAAGCACGCCAGCCGTATCGGCCGCGACGAGATCGTTGAGGCATTGATTGATGCTGGAGCAGACATCAATTTGGCTGACGAAGAAGGCTGGACTCCACTGATCGCTGCAGCAAGCCGAGCGGCCTGGAGCACGATGCAACTGCTTATCGACGCGGATGTTGATGTCAACTATGCGGCAGACAGCGGTTCAACTGCACTTCGAGAGGTTATCAGCCGCCGCCTGCTGCGCCACGGGATCGTCTCCTTGTCAAGACTGACAGGAAGAAATGTGGACCTTGAGCATCAAGAAGGCTATGAAACGGCGTTGGTATTCGCTGAGAAGTTGTTGCAAGCAGGAGCGAACCCCAATGTGACTTACGAGGACGACAGCGACAAAAAACTGATCGACGAGGCCAAAGAGCATGGAGACGATGAACTTTGCGAACTTTTGGAGCGGTTCGGTGCGCAAGCCACTGAAGGATTAGATGATGATGATCAGGCAGACGCTGAGCTGGACGAACCCAGCGACGGCGACCGTCTCGTATTGGCTGCGGCGCAGGTTGACATCGACGAACTGACAGATTTACTTGAACAAGGTGTTGATGTGAATTACCTAGATAGCGATGGGGACACCCCCTTGAGCTACTCTGTAATCAAGTTGTGTTTGGGTAACTCTGGCCAAGAAGAAACCCGAGATCTGCTGGAGCAGATTGACTTGCTGCTTTCTCACGGGGCTCGTGTCGATGTGCCAGGCTGTCGAGTGGCACCACTTCCGATGGTCGCCCGCACGGGACGCCTGGGTCTTTTGAAGGCGCTTTTGGCTGCGGGTGCCGATCCTGATGCAGTGTTAACGGAAATTGATGAAGATGCTGGGAAAACCGCAACAGAAGTTGCATGCGAGGCTGGGCACGATGACATCGTCGCGGCTCTGAACAAGGCTCATGCCTGATTCCCGGTAAGAAATATGTCCCGCA
>JAIFMR010000210.1 GCA_020048255.1 Rhodoferax sp.
ACTCAGCGACCTGGCGTCCGGCATGACCGGGCAGATTTCGTATGTGGACTGCGGTGTCAGCCAGACTGCGGTGGCAGTGGTTGAAGCCTGAGCGCTACTTGCCAATCAGCTCGTTAAGCTTTTCGGCTTCAAAATGCTCGTTCAGCGTGGCATCGCCCGGCACGCAGTCGGTGCCGGTGCGGTTGCCTTGCAGGGTCTCAATAGCCTTCCACAGCATGGCAATCTGATGCTCATGGCCTGAGGCGTTGTCGATCAGGCCACGCATGGCCTGGCTCAGCGGGTCGTCGCTTTGCGTCACACCGTAGGCAGAAAACCCCATTTTCGAGGCCGCTTCCTCGCGCTTCACATCCAGTTCGGCCTGAATGATGCGCGCCGGGTTGCCCACTGCAGTGGCACCCGCTGGCACTGGCTTGGTGACCACGGCGTTGGACCCCACCTTGGCGCCATCACCCACCGTGAACCCACCCAGCACTTGGGCGCCAGCGCCCACCACCACGCCACGGCCCAGGGTGGGGTGGCGCTTGGCCCCTTTGTACAGGGATGTGCCGCCCAGTGTTACGCCTTGGTAAATGGTGCAGTCGTCGCCAATTTCGGCGGTCTCACCCACCACCACACCCATGGCATGGTCAAAAAAAACGCGGTTGCCAATTTTGGCGCCGGGGTGAATCTCGATACCGGTCAGGAACCGGGTGGTGTGCGAGATGTAGCGACCCAGCCATTTGAAACCATGCGTCCAGCAGGCGTGCGCCACCCGGTGCAGCATGACAGCGTGCAGGCCTGGATAACAGGTCAGCACCTCCCATCGGCTGCGGGCGGCCGGGTCGCGTTCAAGAATGCATTGAAGGTCGGATCGGAGTCTGGAAAACATCGTGGAAGTCTAATTTGAATTGAGCAGCATCAAAGCCGGCGTGGGCTCAATCACTTTTTGAGCATCATTTTGGCCACACCCCGCAGAATGTGGATTTCTTCCTGGGTAAGAGCGGCGCGGTTAAACATCTGGTTGAGCCGGGGCATGAGTTTTTTGGGCGCTTGCGGATCCAGAAAACCAATGTGCACCAGCGCTTGCTCCAGGTGTGCCAGCATGCCCGCTATCTGGGCTGCGTCGGCTTGTACCGGCACGGTACTGGCTTCTGGCAGCGGATAAGCCCCCAAGGCCACGCGCCAATCGTACGCAATCACCTGCAAGGCCGAGGCCAGATTGAGTGAGCCAAACTGCGGATTGCTGGGAATGCTCAGACACACGTGGCAGCGGTAAACGTCTTCGTTGCGCATGCCAAAACGCTCCGAGCCAAACAGGAATGCCACGCCAGAGTTACAAGACATTTCTGGCTCTAGCCCCCGTCCTGCTTGCGCCGATAGCTCTTTTTTCAGGAGCGATTCAAAATGCTGGCGGGGTGCCACGGTCGGCGGCCCAAAGTCTCGCGGGGTCATGGCGGTGGCGCACAGGTGCGTCATGCCGTCCAGGGCTTCATCGAGCGTAGCCACGATGCGTGCATTGGCCAGGACGTCCAGCGCACCACTGGCACGCTGGATGGTTTCTTCGCGCCGTAACACGTTCGGCCAGCGCGGCGCCACCAGCACCAGATCATCAAACCCCATGGTTTTCATGGCACGTGCGCAGGCCCCGACATTGCCAGCGTGGCTGGTGTTGATCAGGATGAATCGGGTCTGCATGGTGGGCCGTTAAAATCGCGTTATTGTCGCTGCCTGCTGTGACGGACCGCGCCCCAACATCCGCCCGGAACAGACGCAATGCGCTGCCTGGCCAACCGTGACATCACCATGAACCCTTCCACCAATTTGCACCCCATGATCAATGTGGCCGTCAAGGCTGCTCGCGCGGCCGGGGCCATCATCAACCGCGCGGCGCTTGACGTGGAGTCGGTGCGGGTGTCGCAAAAGCAGGTCAACGACTTTGTCACTGAAGTGGACCAGGCGTCTGAGCAGATCATCATCGAAACTTTGCTGGGCGCCTACCCGGGCCACGCCATCTGGGCCGAGGAGTCGGGACGCGAGCACGGCGCGCAAGACTCCGACTACGTCTGGATCATTGACCCGCTCGACGGCACCACCAACTTCATCCACGGCCTGCCGATTTATTGCGTCAGCATTGCGCTGGCGGTCAAAGGCAAGGTTGAACAGGCCGTTATCTACGACCCCAGCCGCAACGACCTGTTTACCGCCACCAAAGGGCGCGGTGCCTACATGAACAACCGCCGTATGCGGGTGGCCAAGCGCACCCGGCTACAAGAGTGCTTAGTGTCCACAGGTTTTCCGTTTCGCCCTGGTGACGATTTCAACACCTACCTGCGCATGATGGGTGACATGATGCAGCGCACGGCTGGCCTGCGCCGCCCCGGCGCGGCAGCCCTTGACCTGGCCTATGTGGCAGCCGGCTTTACCGACGGTTTTTTTGAAACCGGTCTGCACCCCTGGGACGTGGCTGCCGGCTCTCTGTTGGTCACTGAAGCTGGTGGCCTGGTAGGCAACCTGTCGGGCGACGCGGACTTTTTGGAACAACGCGAATGCCTGGCCGCCAACCCGCGTATTTACGGCCAGATGGTGGCCACCCTGGGCAAATACAGCAAATTTGCCAGCGCTGGCGAAAAAGCCGCCGTGCGCGCAGCAGTCGCTGACCTGGCGCATGCCCGTCATGCCGAGCCGCCTGCAGCGTCCGCGTCAGACCTTGACACCGAGCCTGCAGCGCCTTTTTAAGCACCGCTCTTTTGCGGCCCGACAGCCGGCGCTCCTTTGGGCAGCGCAAATATCACCACAAAGTCCCTGCAGCAATTGGCGACCCATGCTCAGACCAAATATCAGCCAGCGTTGATCTTTACAATGCCGACACCTTGCTCCGTGCAGTCTTCACAGACCCGACGCACACTGAGCATTTTGCAATCAACCCGAGGAAATCATCATGTCCAAACCGACCTTTCTTGCGCACAAGGGCCTCAGCCTGGCCCTTGTGCTGTGTACCAGCACCCTGGCCCAGGCGGCCGACCCGGTGACGGACGCCATGCAAGCCGCCAATGCACCCTACCGCATGGCACTCTTCAAGACCAACGGTACTTCACAGGCTGAGGCGCAACAGGCCCTGACGCAGGCACAGCAGGCCTGGGACAAGCTCAGCGCCCAGGTCGCCAAACCCACTGCGCCTTATGACCGCGACACAGCTTTTGGTGCATCGGTCGCTGGCGTCACCAAGGTTTACACCAAGGCAATGTCTGAAATTGCCGTCAATGACCTCAAAGCCGCCCACAACACCCTGGAAGAAGCCCGCGACATCATGGCCGACATGCGCGCGCGCAACAACGTGGTGGTGTTCAGCGACCACATGAACGCCTACCACTCGGTCATGGAGCACATCATTGTGGATGGCAATGCCACGTTGGCCCAGCCCAAGGGTCTGTTGCTGATGACCAGTCAGGCCGGCGCGCTCAGCTACCTGGCCAGGCGCCTGACCAGCCAGGCCCCTGAGAGCCACAGCAAAAACGCCGAATTCACCGGCTTGGTGGATGCGGTCATCAAGTCGGTTGCTGCCCTGGACGCCGCGCTGATGAATCAGGACCTGGCCGCTGTCAAGGAAGCCATCAGCAAACTGAAGGGCCCTTACAGCAAGCTTTTTTCCAAATTTGGTTGATTTTTTTGCAAAGGAATATGTGATGAGTACATTTGACGCCATTGGCCTGATGAAAGGCATCAATGAAAATTTGGGACCTTTTCGCAAATCGCAGGGTGAAGCCATGCTGGGTTTTGGTCAGTTGGCCAAAGCCTCCATGGCCGAAGGCGCGGTCAGCGCCAAACACAAGGAACTGATTGCCCTGGCCATTGGCATTACCCAGCATTGCCACGGCTGTATTGCCTTTCACGTGAAAGCCTTGCGCCGATTGGGTTGCACCCGCGCTGAACTGGAAGAAACGCTGGCAGTCTGTGTCTACATGGCCGGCGGGCCCGGGCTGATGACCGCCGCTGACGCCCTGAGTGCCTGGGACGCCATGGAACCCTAGTTTTACCGGGCTTGCTCCTTCTGCTGCCTGCTGTTTCCGCTGGCACTGGCGGGTCTGGTAGGCACGAGGACGCAGCGGGCTTCTGCCCGCAAGAAGGAGTAACGGCCCCAGGCGCGTTGCAAGTGGCTCAATCGGGTGCGTCGCATCACCCAAGCGGTGATCGCCATCAAGGCTGAAAAAGCCAACAATCATGAAGCCCCAAGAGACCACTCACTTGGCCGCATTCGGAAAAAACAGTTGCTCGCCACCAATTTTGTAGCCCGCAATCACCGTCTGCCCGGCACCGGAAATCAGCCAATCGACAAACTTCTGGCCCTCGGCCACCTTCACATGCGGGTGTTTGGCTGGGTTCACCAGCATCACGCCGTATTGGTTAAACAAGCGTTTGTCGCCCTCCACCAGCACCGCCAGGTCACCCCGGTTTTTAAAATTGAGCCAGGTGCCACGATCTGCCAGCACATAGGCATTGCTACTCGACGCCATGTTCAGCGCCGGGCCCATGCCGCAGCCGCAGGCTTTATAGCCGCTGCCCATCTTGTCTTCAAGGCCAGCCTGCTTCCAGTAGCGCAACTCGGCGGCGTGGGTGCCGCTCTTGTCACCGCGTGAAATGAACTCGCCATTGGCGGCAGCCACTTTTTTCAGGGCCTCAACAATATCACTGCCTTTGGCCTTGAGCGGATCGGCCTTGGGGCCAATCAGCACAAAGTCGTTGTACATCACCTCAAAACGCTTCACGGCAAAACCTTCGGCCACTACTTTTTCTTCAGCCACCGGGTCGTGCACAAACAGCACATCGGCGTCGCCACGCCGGCCCATGTCAATGGCTTGGCCGGTGCCCACCGCCACCACTTTCACATCCATGCCGCTGGCCTTCTTGAACTCTGGCAGCAGATAGCCAAACAGGCCCGATTGCTCGGTCGAGGTGGTTGAAGCCACCACAATGGACTGGGCTGAGGCGCCCAACGAAACACCACAAAATACTATAGAAACAATAGCTGCTGGCGCATATTTCATATGGGCTAGAGGCCTAAAAGACTTGAAAGTAAGGGCGGATTTCATGGTTTTCACAGAGTTTCTCCTTTGACAAAAAAATAGGCTGCCGGGTACGCCGTCTGCAAC
>JAIFMR010000177.1 GCA_020048255.1 Rhodoferax sp.
GCCTGGATTTGCAGGTCCGGTGCCAAGGGCAGGCCATGCCCTTGCAAATTCAGGCTGGCTTTGATGCCGCTTTGATGTTCAAACTTTTGCAGGGTGGTGATCAGCGCGGGTTCAATGTCTTCGGCATTGGTGCGCGTGCGAAAGTGCAACAGCAATTCACGCACATCGCTGTAACTCTCCCGAACGCCCATGTCAATTTCATCCACAATTTTGGCGACCTCAGCCTGATCTGCTGTTTTGATGGCGTCGCGCATCAATTGCACCTGGATTTTCAGGAAAGCCAGTGATTGGGCGATGGAGTCGTGGAGCTCCCGCGCCAGCAGGTGTCGCTCCTGCGACACTGCAGCTTCTTTTTCAAGCGCGTTCAAGCGCAGATTCTCCATGCCGCTGGCCAGGTGGCGGCTCAAGGCTTCGAGCAAGGAGCGCTCGGACTCCAGGAGCGTGATTCGGGCGTGAAAAAACAAGTCCACCTCGCCCATGAGTTTGTCGTGCAGTCGCACCGGAATGGTGACGACCGTTTCAAACCCTGCCAGAGCGCAATGCCGAGGCGCAGCATGTGGGGTGTCATGGATCGGGATGACCTTGAGCCCACTGGTCGCCAAGCTGGAGCCGCAATGGCAATCGCCGGTATAAATGCATTGTTCTGCCGCCACCATGGATGGGGGCAGCCCATGTGACGCCAGCATCAAGTGGCGCTGATTGCCCTGGTTCGACCAGCGCAGCGCCACACCATCAGCGCGAGAAATCCGTGCCACACTGTGGACAAAATGTTGCGCCAAGGTGTCAAGCGATGTGGCATTGGCTACCAGGGCAGTTACTTCGTAGAGGCTCTCCAAGCGCTCGGATTTGTCCTGTAGCTGAATGGTTTTTTCAGTGACTTTGGCCTCGAGGTTTTTGTACATGGACTGTAAGTGCTCGGCCATGCCATTGAATCCATCGGCCAGCGTCCCAAACTCATCACTGCTGGTGCGCTCGACACGCGCGTTGAAATCACCCATCTGAATTTTTTCAATGGCTTGTTTGAGTTGTCCCACCGGCTCCAGCACAAACAGATATCCGCTGTAGAGCAAAATGGCTGCGGCCAGGATCACCAAGCCCAACATGCTCATCTGGAGCAAATGCAGCAAGGCGGTCCAGCGGGCAATGTGTGCCTCAATTCCGTCTACAAATGCGTCAATATTGGCGGCAAAGGCCGTGGTGCTGTTGCTGAGTTCCCGAAAATCGGTTGGCTTGCCTTCAATCCATTGGGCTTGATAGTGCGCCCAGTCGGATTCCACGACAGCAAAGCGTTGGCTCAGCAATTCGTCCCACGGCACAAACAGAGGTCGCTCGGCATCGCCATGTTTGAGCGTGTACAGGCTCTGGTTGAATTGTTCAACCTGCCGGGGTAAGGGGCTGACGTCCTGGGTGCCAATGGACAAGGACATGCGGTACGACTGCATGCGCATGCGCCCAGCCTCATTGACCGCCGCTGCCCCCCCATCCAATTGCCACGACACCCACAATGTGGCTGCCGTGGCAAGCAACACCAGCACCAGAAAAGGCACACCCACCAGCATGAGCTTGGCACCCAAGCTCCAATGGCGGTGACTTGGCATAGCTCTCAATCGCTGGTGCTGGCTCGGTTCATTAGCCTTGACGCTCAAAAATCGCGGCTATGCCTTGGCCACCGCCAATACACATGGTGACAAGTGCATAACGGCCACCCATGCGCTCCAATTCGTACAGCGCCTTGACTGTGATGAGCGCGCCAGTGGCACCGATGGGGTGACCCAACGAAATACCGGAACCGTTGGGGTTGACCTTGGCCGGGTCCAGGCCCAAATCGCGGCTGACGGCGCATGCTTGGGCTGCAAACGCTTCATTGGCTTCGATCACGTCCAGGTCGCTGATGCTGAGTCCGGCCTTTTTCAGCGCCAGCTGGGTGGCTGGCACCGGGCCAATGCCCATGTACTTGGGGTCGACACCAGCGTGCGCATAAGCCACCAGACGGGCCATGGGCTTGAGGCCACGTGCCTTGGCGGTGGCAGCTTCCATCAGAACGACCGCGGCGGTGGCGTCATTGATGCCGGACGCGTTGCCGGCAGTGACGGTACCGTTTTCCTTCAAGAATGCGGGTTTGAGCTTGACCATGTCAGCCAGCGTGCAGTTGGGCCTGAAGTGTTCGTCGGTGTCGAACGCCACATCGCCTTTGCGGCTTTTCAACATGATGGGCATGATTTGGCTCTTGAAGTAGCCACCCTCAATCGCGCGTTGCGCACGGTTGTGGCTTTCCACTGCCGTGGCGTCCTGGTCTTCACGGCTGATGCCCCATTTGGCGGCAATGTTCTCAGCGGTGACACCCATGTGAATGGTGTGGAATGGGTCATGCAAAGCACCGACCATCATGTCGATCATCTTGCTGTCACCCATGCGCACACCCCAGCGCATGTTCAAACTGGCATAAGGCGCACGACTCATGTTCTCGGCACCACCACCAATGGCAATGTCGGCGTCGCCCAACAAAATGCTCTGGCTGGCAGAAACAATGGCCTGCAGACCGGAGCCGCACAGGCGATTGACGTTCATGGCAGGGGTGCCTTCAGCGCAACCACCGTTAATGGCCGCAACGCGGGACAAGTACATGTCTTTGGGCTCGGTATTGACCACATGACCAAACACCACATGACCCACGTCCTTGCCGTCCACTTGGGCACGCGACAGCACTTCACGCACGATTTGGCTGGCCATTTCTGTGGGAGCAATGTCTTTAAGGCTGCCACCATACGTGCCAATGGCGCTACGGGCAGCGCTGACAACAACGACTTCACGGGTCATAAAAATCTCCTACAGGGTTAATAAAATCAAACGCCCAACATCTTAGCCCGACACTCTGACAAGCGGTGGACGGTTAGTCAGCGCGAACATCAGCCACCGGCTGGCTACCAAAGTCAGATCGGTTCAAGTAGATCAACACGCGCAAGGCGGCGTCTTGCGCGGATGTCAGTTGATGCGTCTCTTTGAGTTGCAAAAAGGCCGCCTGATCCGGAAAACTGTCTGGATTGGCATCGCGTAGCTGGACCTGCATGTCCGTATCAATCACGCCGGGAGCCAGCGAGCAGACCTTGGCGCCGTTTTTCAGAAGCGATTCCTCCAGTGCCAGGCATCGGGTGAAATGGTCCATGCCGGCTTTGGCTGCGCAGTAGCTTGCCTGAGAAGCCATGGGCCGGCGGCCCAGGCCAGAAGAGATGTTCAGCACTTTGCGACTGGCCGGCCAGTGTCGGGTACGCGCCAGAAAAGCAGCTGTCAGCGTCAATGGCGCTTCCAGACCGACGCGCAAAGCATGAGCCAGTTCGGCTGGATCAGAGTCGTGCAGCGGCGCAATTTTGGGAATGACGCCGGCGTTGTTGATCAGGACAGCGCTGGTGACGTCAGGTGCATGTTGGTCTGTCAACCAGAGTCCGAGCCGAGTGGCCACAGGCACGGGATCAGACAGATCAGCGGTCCATTGTGTCAAGTCCGCACCCACTTGCTGCGCCATTTCCGCCAGGGCCGGCGAGGCGTTTCTGGAGATGCACAACAGGCGATTTTGTTGGATGAGCAGTTGTTGAGCCAGGCACAGGCCCATGCCACGAGATGCGCCAGTGATGATGTAGAGGTGTGTTGTCATGGTGAATCCTGCAAATGTGATCTGCTTGTCATTAAGGAGCGAATCGAGTTAACTGTTGACTGCTGTCAAGATTTGATGAATCAGAGTCCCTATGATTGTCGCTAACCAAAGTGGTTTCTTTATAAGGAAAAAAACATGCAAGTTCAAGTACACACCGATAACCACATTGAAGGCACAGAGGCCATGGCGCAATGGGCCAGTACCACGATCACAACGGCTCTGGCGCGATTTGCGGGACAGATCAGTCGCGTTGAGGTTCATCTCAGCGATGAAAATGCAGGCAAGAAAAACACCGCAGAAAGTATTCAGTGCACGATGGAGGCGCGTTTGGAAGGGCATCAGCCTTTGGCATTGAAGCATCTGGGTGCCAATTTGAACCAAGCGATTGAGGGGGCTACTGAAAAAATGGTCCGCTTGATTGAGAGCACCTTGGGTCGTGCTGCGCGCGTTTGATCTAAAAAGGCGCCGGGCTGACGAAGCGCATGGTTTTTAGGCTGATCGGGTGAGTCAAATCCAGATCGGTGGCATGCAGCAACAAGCGGTGAGATTGGGCTGCCACCGCTGCGGGTGCGTACAGGGCATCACCCAGAATCGGGTGTCCCAACGCCAGCATATGAACCCGCAGCTGGTGCGACCGACCCGTCAGGGGCTCCAGGACCACACGGCTGGTTTGCTGTTCTTTGTCCGTTGACAGGACCTGCCAGCGTGTCTGGCTGGGTTGACCTCGAGTGACATCGATGACACGTTTGGGGCGCTGGGGCCAATCCAGGAAAATCGGCAGGTCAATCAGAGACCAGGCAACCGACGGTGAAACAGGGGGCGAGATGCAACCCGCCACCACAGCCTGATAGCGTTTTTGCACAGAGCGGTTGGCAAAGGCACGGTTCAGGCTGCGCTGGACTTCTGCGCCACGAGCCATGATCAGCAGGCCCGAGGTGGCCATATCCAGTCGGTGGACCACGCAGGCATCAGGGTAATGTTGCTGAACACGGGCACTCAAACAATCTTGCTTGTCTTCACCACGGCCGGGCACACTGAGCAAGCCCGATGGCTTGTCCAGCACCACCAGAGCGTCATCGACATAAACAACTGAAATATCGTCCAACGGGTTTAGCCAGCACGTAGGCTGTCGTCCAGCAGCCTCTGCACGGTGTTGCACAACTCATCAACATCGTTGGGTTTGTGGATCAGGGCGCGAGCACCAGCGGCCAATGCGTCGCGTTCGATCTCTGGCGTGACATAACCGGACGCCAGGGCGACGGGAAGGGTGGGCCGAATGATCTGTACAGCGCGCAGCAGGTCAACACCGCTGTACCCCGGCATGTTGAAATCAGTCACCAGCAAATCACACTGAAACGGATCGGCAGTAAGTGAGGCGGCGGCTGCTTTCGGGTCCATAAAGGTCACCACCTTGTAGCCCTTTCGGGTGAGCACCCGCTTGACCAAAAATACCAGCGCCTCGTCGTCATCCACATACATCACCCGCTGGCCGCGACCCATGGCTTGAACCTGGCTGCGGACAACAGGTTCCAGGGCGACCGCAATCTCGTCCGCCACAGGAAAATACAGCGCGAACTCGCTGCCGTTGTTAGGTGTACTGTGGACCTGGGCGAGCCCAGCGTGCGCGCGCATGATGCCGTGCACCACGGACAGGCCCAGCCCGGTTCCCTGGCCCACTGGCTTGGTAGTGAAAAAAGGTTCAAAAATTCGTTCAAGCGTCTCTTCGTTCATGCCACAACCGGTATCAGTGACTGTGAGTTGAACTGGCCGTCCGCATCGGTCGATGTTGTCCTCCACTGTGATGTCTGGCCATCGTCCGGCTTGTGACAAAGTCACCTGGATATTGCCCGGTTGAGGTCCAATGGCATGAATCGCGTTGGTGCACAAATTCAGCAGAACCTGCTCAACCTGTGTGGCATCTGCCATCACAGCAGGCACGGCAGGGTCCAGAGCGACCTTGAGCTCCACTTGGGGTGGCAGGGTGACCTTGATCAGTCGCAGCGTTTCGTGGATGACATCGGCCAGTTGAAGCGGTAGCCGCCGTGGCGGTTCATTGCGGCTGAAAGTCAGAATTTGCCGAACCAGGTCACGTGCACGCCGCCCCGCCTTGTCGATCTCAGCCAAGCTGGTGTTAACCCTAGCGTCATGGAGGACGTCTTGTCGGGCCAGTTCCACATTGCCCAAAATGGCGCTGATGATGTTGTTGAAATCGTGGGCAATGCCGCCGGCCATGGTGCCAATGGCCTGCATCTTTTGTGATTCGCGTAACTGGGTTTCCAGGGCGGCTCGATGCGCCTCCATTTTTTTGCTGTGGGTCAGGTCATGCACGAAGAGGGTCACGATGTCGCCATCCGGGTGTTGTTCAAATGACATGCTGACATCCAGCGAAACACCCCCTCCGTGATGGGTGTGGCCGGTCATCTCGCCAAGCTGCACAGGGCTTGGGGCTGAGCTGTTGCTCAATGCCAATGCGGCCTGTGGTAAAAATTCAGCAACGGGTTGTCCAAGAGCCTGTTCTGCGGAGCAGTGGAACAGGGCGGCAGCTGCTGGGTTGAAGACCGTGATGTTCTGGTGTGGATCAACGCAAATGATGGCATCCAGCGAAGAGTTGATGATGGCCGAGAGGCGCGTTCTGCTGCGTAATAACTCGTCGTTGCGCAGCTGCAAAGTGGCTGCGCCAGCTTGCAATGCACTTCGCTGGGCGATCAATGGCCCTTGATCAAGGATGGCGCAAATGTAATGGGTTCGGTCATCTTCAGGGTTGTCAATGCGCGCAATGTGCATATCACCCGTGATGAGTCCATTGGATCCGCCGTCAAAAGACAACTCGTTGAGCTCGCAGGTGCCAAGCTCATTGGCCATGACAAAGCCGTGTTGCACACGGTCATGATGAGCCGGTTGGATGATGGGAAACAAGTAGGTGAGCGGCGCATCGGTTTCCAAAGGGCGCAACAATTCCAAAGCTCTGGCGTTGTTCTCCAGAATTTGCCCACTGTCATCCACCACCATCAAAGCCAGCGGAACATTGGAAAACAGGGTGACAAAGCGCTCGTAAGCCCCCTCGGCAGCATTCTGGCTGAAGCGCAGCGCCTTGTTTTGGATTTCCAGTTCTGACTGGTAGTGGCGCAGATCATCGACCAGCCGCTCGTTCGAAAAACGATCGACTGTGCTGCGAGTTTGCCTAGCAGGTCCGCCGAGGTGATTTTTGCCTGGCGCTGCTGCAGCGACCTTGTTGCGAGTGGCTTTGAGTGGTTTTCTCATTCACACGGGCGCGCCAAAACAACAGTGTGAGGCATGACCAAACAGCCTGCAAAAAAAGTCAGCGTGGCGCGTTCTTCAATTTGCCACGAACTGGCACCACAGTGGTTACCGTGGGACGGACGGCGTCTGCTGATACCGGCTTGGGGGGGGAGGTGTCTTTCTTGGGCTTCTTGACCATTTTGTTGTTTTGCTGACCTTTTGCCATCGCCGTACTCCTGTGTTGATTGTCTTTGCGTCGGCCTGACGCACAGTGCCCTGATTATCAGCGTATCACCGCAGTTCCAGGCTCAAAGTCAGCTGATTTAAGCGGATTGTGCTTAGCGACAAAGGCACGCAAAACGTCGGCATCGACAAACCCGGTGTTGACAAAGCTGGCGTGATGGCTCAACTTGGGGTAGCCATCACCGCCAGCAGCCTGAAAGTTGTTAACAGCCAATTTGTAGGTTTTAGCCATATCCATAGGAACACCCGCCACACGCACTTTGGTGGGCTGTCCGGCAATGACTTCGAGTTCAACCCCAGCAAATTGCGCAAAGCCACCCGATCCGGGGCTCATCTTGACAGCAGCTGCCAGATAAACCATGAGTTCATGCCCAGTCAGATCAACCGTGCACACGGTGTTGCCAAACGGATGAACCTTCAACACATCTTTGTAGCTGATCGGCCCCGCAGCGATAGAGTCGCGCACGCCCCCGGCGTTGACCATGGCGAGGTCAGCTTTGGTTCTGTCCATCATGGCGCGCGCAATCAAAGCACCCAGGTTGGTGGGCTTGGCCCTGACCACGGCGCGGTCACCTTCCAGGCGTGAATCGGTCTGGCCAATTTGAACGTTGAGCTTGTCTTGGCCAAATTGTTGATAAGGTGTCAGCAAGGCCAGCATGTCAGGGCTTTCTGCAACAGCGCTGGTGTGGTGCACCAGACTGGTTTTGCCATCGGCACCCTTCACAGATTTTTTGAGATTCACGGGTATCAGCTTGTAAGATAGCAACTTGAATTCACCTCGACGGTATTCAAAGTCAGCTCGACCCACGTACTTGCCCCATTCATGCGCTTGCACGATCCAGGCTCCATTTTGGCGGTCGGGTTGACAAGGGCCGCCAGGCACATAGGCTCGATCCAACACGTTTTCAGCTTTCATGCAGGCAGGGTTTTGTGTATGCCCTCCCACCACCAGGTCAATGCCAGGCACGGCGCGCGCCATCTCCACATCGCCAGCAGCCTGTGTGCCATGCTGACCATTTTCATAGTGTCCCATGTGCGTCACGGCAATGACCAAGTCCACCTGTCGGCGCAACTCTGGCACCAGTTGGCTTGCTTCAGAAATTGCATTGCGAAACTCAAGTCGCCCGACATTGTCAGGATGGGCCAACTTGCGCGTGTCTTCAGTGGTCAATCCCATCACGCCCACTTTCAGGCCATCCAGCTCGATTATCTTGTAGGGCGCGAACATGCGTTGGCCGCCCTCATAGATGTTGGCCGACAACATCGGAAACTGCGCCAATTCGCGTTGCATCTTGAGAACAGACAGCGGCTTGTCAAATTCATGGTTGCCCACTGCCATAGCTTGGTAGCCCAACAGGTTCATTCCCTTTAAATCCGGTACGGCATCCTGCAAGTCAGACTCAGGCACGCCCGTGTTGACATCGCCGCCATCGAGCAACAGGCTGTAACCACCTTGCGCAGCGACTTCCTTGCGAATCTGGTCGATCAAGGTTTTGCGGGCGGCCATGCCATATTCGCCATCGCCGTTGCGCCAAAACCGGCCATGGTGGTCGTTGGTGTGCATCACCGTCACACGGTAGGTTTTGTCATCATGTCGTCCTTGTGGTGGGGGCAACGCGCACCCAGACAACACGCCAAGCATGAGCAATGTCAACAAAACTGGTTTCAATTTTTTTAACATATGAATCGCCCCTTTCAGTGGGACAGTGGGTGAGGCGTTGGACCTCAGACCGTTAAAGAGTCTGCAACTTGGCCAGAGCGAGCTTGAGTGTGTCCGTCTTTTTGGCAAAGCAAAAACGAATCACATGTTGATCAAAGTTGTTGCCATAAAACGCCGACAGGGGAATGGCCGCGACGCCCACTTCCGATGTCAGCCACTTGCAAAATTCAGTTTCACTCAATTCACTGACATCCGAGATGTCGACACATTGAAAGTAAGTTCCCTCGCAAGGCATCAGCTTGAAGCGGGAATTCGACAGCCCAGCGCGAAACAGATCTCGCTTCTCCTGGTAAAAATCTGGCAGAGACCGGTAAGGATGTGCGTCAGTCATGTACTGCGCCAAGCCATATTGAACGGGTGTATTGACCGTAAACACATTGAACTGGTGCACTTTGCGAAACTCATCGGTCAAAGTGGCTGGTGCGGCGACATAACCCACCTTCCAACCCGTCACGTGGTAGGTTTTGCCAAAGCTTGATATGACAAAAGCACGTTCTGCCAAGCCAGGAAAACGGGACGCACTTTGATGCAGCCGGCCATCAAAAACCATGTGCTCATAAACTTCGTCGCTGATGAGCAGCACGTTGGTGGGCGCGAGCAGCTTCTCGAGTTGCCGCATGTCCTGTTCAGACCAGGTCGTCCCGCTCGGGTTGTGGGGTGAGTTGACGATGATGGCACGCGTGCGGGGTGAAATGGCACTGGCGATCAGATCAAAATCGGGGCGAAATGTACCAGGGGTCAAGGGTACCCGCACGGCGATACCGCCTGCCAACTCAATGTTCGGGACATAGCTGTCGTAACAAGGCTCCAGCACAATCACTTCATCTCCCGGATGAACAATGGCCAAGATGGCGGTGAAAATCCCTTGTGTGGCCCCTGCCGTGACGGTGATTTCGGTTGTAGCCGAGTAGCTGTATGTGTAGATTGCTTCTATTTTGGAAGCAATCATTTCACGCAAGATAGGGACACCTGCCATCGGCGGATACTGGTTCAGGCCTTTTTGCATGGCTTGTGTTACCGCATCCACCAGCAGGGGGTCACAGTTGAAATCAGGAAAACCCTGACCCAGGTTCACGGCATTTTTTTCGGTCGCCAACGCCGACATAACTGTAAATATGGTGGTGCCCACATGAGGCAACCTTGAAGTCAAGGCAGGACTGGACATGATGAAGGGGCTGTTAAGTAGGAGTAAGAGTAAGAGCTAATCGGATTGAGGGTCTTGCTTCAGAGCTCGTAGTCGTTGACCTGGCCTGTCATGGCCCGGGCGACCAGATGCCGGTCGAGCCGGCTGCTGAGCAATTCCGCAAATTGGTAAACAAAATGGCGAAGGTAGGCTCCGCGCTTGAAGGCCACACGCGCCACATTTTGACCAAAAAGATGTCCGGCGGGCCGGACCACCAAACCACTTTTGATACCGTCCTCCAGGACATCGCGCACCGACATTTCTGCAGCGATACCAATGCCCAAGCCCAGGCGGACATAGGTTTTGATCACGTCCGAGTCAATGGCCTCCAAGGCAATGCGCGGTTCCAGGTGACGCGTTGCAAACGCATGGTCAATTTTGGTTCGGCCGGTGTAAGAAGGGTGGTAGGTGATCAAAGGCTCCTGGGCGATATCCTCCAGGGTCAAGTGCTCTTTGCCGCAAAAGGGATGACCAACCGGCAAGACCAGCACATGTTGCCACTCGTAACAGGGCAGCGTGACCAATTCGGTGTAACCGGTCAACGACTCTGTGGCTATGCCGATTTCAGCCACCTCGTCCAACAGCATGCGGGCGACTTGATCGGGTGAGCCCTGATGCAAACTGATGTTGACTTTGGGAAAGGTCTGGCGCAACTTGGCGACCGGCTCTGGAAGCACATACCGGGCTTGGGTATGGGTGGTGGCAATGGACAAGGTGCCACTGTCACCCATGCAGTGCTGTTCGCCAATGCGTTTCAGGTTGCCCACCTCACGCAAAATAATCTGGATACTGTTGAGCACCTGCTGGCCCGATTCAGTGACCCGCTTCAGACGCTTGCCGTGACGCGCAAAAATCTCGATACCCAGCTCGTCTTCCAGCTCGATGATGGCTTTGGAAACACCGGGTTGCGAGGTGTGAAGCGCTTTGGCAGCCTCGGTCAAATTGAGGTCGCGCCGCACGGCCTCTTGAACAAAGCGAAATTGGTGCAAATTCATCGGCTATCTCAACAAAAAGGCCATCTCAGGACATGGCCACTTGTGCCAGCATCTCAATGACCTGCGTTTGTTCACCCACTGAGGGTTTGAGTTGAAACTCAATCTGAGGGTGGGCAGCGCGCAACTCTTCGACCAGCACGGGCATGTCCTCTCTGGCATGCCGGCCCACTCCCAAAAACATGGGAACAATAACAATATGGGTGACTCCCAAGGCGGCAAGCTCCGCGGCGACTGTGCTCAGATCCGGCAAAGTCAGCTCCAAAAAAGCACACCTTACATGCGAGTGAGGCGCAGACTCCCGCATGCATTGAGCCACTTTGTCCATGGGAACGCGCCACAGCGGGTCTCGTGAGCCGTGGGCAAAAAGAATGGTTGCTCTCATGAATGGTCTTTCAGTGATTGTGGTGGAAGTTGTGGAAGTGGGCGCACGGGTGTCAGCTTCTATCGCCGCAGCACCAACCAGGTAAAGGCGGTCAACGATAACAAGGAGTAAATCAGACCAGGTAGCGCAGCTGTCAGCCAGGGCTGCCAGTTTTGCAGGTTCCCGATATACCCAAACACATTGTTCAGCAAAAAGAAGCTGATTCCGGCGAGAACGCCCCCAAAAACATAGGTGGTGATACCGCCAGACCTGAAATGCAGATACGCGAAGGGCAGGGCCAGGACCACCATCACCAGGCAACTGAGCGGATAAAACACCTTCTTCCAGAATTCAATTTCGTAGCGCTGTGCCGACTGCGCATTGTTTTGCAGATGCTGTATGTACTGAAACAAATCGACCGTGTTCATGCGTTCAGGTTTCAGCAATGCGGCTGAAATCATTTCAGCACTGATGTGGTTGGGCCACCGTAGGGTTGGGGCATGAATACGTTCAATCTGGGCGCTGGAACTGTTGGTGGTGACAAATTCGGTTCGACTGACCTGGTTGAGCATCCAAGCGTCATCGTCCTGAATCACCGCCGACTCGCTCTGCGTCATGGAGGCCAACAGTCCTCGGTTATCAAATTCAAAGATACGCACACTGCGGAGACTTCCGTCTGAAGCCAGTTCGCCCACATTCACGGCATAAGTTCCGTACGCCTGCTTTTCTTTGAGCCAGGCACCGGTTTGTCCGATCGTGATTCGCCCGGTGTACCTGGCCTTGAGCAGCTGGGCCGTGCGGTCCGCCAGAGGGGAGGCGTAGTCACCAATCACAAACGTCAACATAACAAAACCCAAACCCAACACCAGCAGAGTTCGAAGAGCCCGCCAGGGGTCCAATCCGCTGGTGCGCAAGATGGTGTACTCCGAACTTTGAGCCAATCTCGCCATGACAAAAATGGTGCCAATCAAAACCGCAATGGGCATCAATTCATAGAGGTGACTCGGTACCATCAAGGCAACATATGACAAAGCATGGATCAATTTGTAGCCGGTGGCTGCATGACGCCCGACCGACTGCACTTCTTCAACAAAGTCAAAGAAAAAAAACAGCGAAAGAAAACCCAGGGTAACGAAAGCCACCGCACTGATGACCTCGCCATAAATGAGTCGGCGCAGCGTCTTCAAAGCGCTACCTTTTGAGTATTTGTCTTGGGTGCAAGCAAATTTTGCCAGCGCCAGTTGTGATGCCCCTTGATCAGTGCGAGTGTGGCCAGAATAAAAACACTGCCATGCAGAGCCAGCATATAGGCCATGAGGCCTAACTTACCCGAGGCAATCCAGTTTTGACCCAAATTCAACAAGTTGTAATAAACCACAAACGTGAAAAGTGCAAAGATGAGGTTGACACTTTTATTGACTCTAGGGTTCACACTGGAAACGGCCACCCCAATCAAAACGAAGTTGAACGCGGCAAACATCAAGCCCAAACGCCAGGAGAGTTCGCCCAGACCGTTTGGCGTCAGATTTTTGATCAAATCAGCTGTGGGCAAGGTGTTCACCGGGCTGACATCGACAACGTTGGGTAAGCTGGAACTGATTCGGGAGCCATAGACTTCAAACTCGCTGATCTTTAAATCTGTGGTGCCAATCACACTTTCAAGACGTTGACCATTTTTGAGCATGAGAAACTGCCCTTGCGGCAGCATCTCTACGCGTCCACTTTGCGCCGAGGTCACCGATTCTTTGCCACGTTCGGTTGAGGCAATAAAAACATTCGTGCCCGATGCCTGTCCGCTTGTGTTCTTCTCTACAAAGAAGACGCGTGCGCCGTTGCCTGACTCTTGAAATTGACCCGGTTCGATGCGCTCCAGGTCACCTCTGCGTTCATACTGGACCTTCAAATCCTCGATGCGTTGGTTGGTCCAAGGCAGGACGAACAGGGCCAGGGTCGCCACCACGGTAAATATGGGCCAGGCAAATCGCATCAACGGCCCTATCAGCGCCAGAACACCTTTCCCGCTGCAAAACCAGATTACCATCTCACTGTCACGGTACATGCGTGACAACGAGGCAATAACAGCAATGAACATGCTCATGGTGAGCAATGTGGGCATGTAAGCAAGCACGGTATAACCCATGACTTGAGTCACATCAGATGGGTTAAAGTTGCCGCGCGATGCCTGACCGAGTGTGCGAATCAGCGTCATGGTCATCACCACGGTGACGAGCACGACCAGCGTCGCACCAAAACTTCGGGACAGCTCTTTGCGTAAAGAAGATTGAAACAACATGGTGAACAAGGAAAACCGCAATTATGAACTTTGAACTTAAAGCCTTGAATACGAGTGTCTTGATCAATGAAAAAACTGATGCATTGGTCGTGTTCTTAACGTCTGCCTTTAAACCTGGCAAAGACGTTCTCTCAACGCTGATCACCAAGGTCATGAAGGCGGGTGATCTGGCATCCAAGGCGGGTGAAGCACTGGATATCTATCGGCCTGCTGGGCTCACTTGCAGTCGCTTGGTGTTGGTTCACGTTGGGGATGGCGCCGCGAAAGATGTCCGAAAGGCAGTGGCGACAGCGGTGTCCACGGCCAAGGCGGCTAAGCCGCGGCACATGACTTTATGTTTTCTTCACAATCCGCCACCGCAAGTGATGCGCGTTGCCGTCACTTCTTTTGCCGAAGCCAGTTATGTCTACACCACCACCAAGACAAAGGCGGAGGGGCGGTCCATACAAAGTGCTGCCTTTATGGTGCCTGATGAGCTTTCCTTGCGCTCGGAATTTGAGCGGGCGGTTGCAACAGTCAAAGGGGTTGAACTGGCGAAAGAATGGGGTAATCGGCCAGCCAACCACGCAACGCCAACGCACATTGCACAGGCAGCACGCGCGTTGGCCAAGTTGCCACACATCAAGTGCGAAGTTTTAGGCCCCAAAGAGGTGGCCAAACTGGGGATGGGTGCTTTCCAGGCTGTCGCTCAGGGTTCTGAGGAGCCTTTGCGCTTCATTGTTTTGCACTACCACGGTGCAGCCAAGAGCTTGGCACCAGTGGTCTTGGTGGGCAAAGGGATCACCTTCGATAGTGGTGGCATTTCGATCAAACCCGCTGCCGAAATGGACGAGATGAAGTTTGATATGTGTGGCGCGGCCAGTGTTTTGGGCGTTTTTCGTGCCTTGGCAGAGCTACAACCTGACATGAATGTCGTTGGATTGATTCCTGCCTGCGAGAACCTGCTGAGTGGTCGTTCGGTCAAGCCCGGCGATGTGGTGACAAGCATGAGCGGCCAGACGATCGAGATCCTCAATACCGACGCAGAAGGGCGCCTGGTGTTGTGTGACGCACTGACGTATGCCGAGCGTTTCAAACCGCGTGCCGTGGTGGACATCGCCACACTGACGGGGGCCTGTGTGGTTGCTCTGGGGGGGGTGCGCAGCGGCTTTTTTTCAAATGATGAGGCACTGTCTGCCACCTTGCTGGCCGCGGGTGACTCATCTCAGGACTTGTGCTGGCAGATGCCGTTGGACGATGACTATGCAGAAGGGTTGAAAACCAGTTTTGCGGATGTGGCCAATGTGGCAGGACGTGCCGGTGGTGCCATTACTGCAGCCAAATTTTTGCAACGTTTTGTGGGCAAGAGCCCTTGGGCACACCTTGATATTGCCGGTACAGCATGGAAAAGCGGTGCCGCAAAAGGCGCCACAGGGCGACCAGTTGGTTTGTTGGTGGATTGCTTGATGCAACTTGGTCAACAAGCCAAATCACAGTGACCACGGTTGCCTTCCACTTCAACGTGTTGGATCGATTGGCTTACACGTGTCGTCTGCTACGCAAAGCTGTGGCGGGTGGCGTAAAGGTGGTCGTTAACGGATCGAGCGAGACCTTGTCACAGCTCGATCGTGACCTTTGGACGTTTTCTAGCACTGATTTTGTGACGCATTGCCTTTTAGAAGTTTCAACAACAGATGTTGCGGCTCGATCGGCAGTGTTGTTGTCTGAATCCACTCAATTCACTCAATTCACTCCCCATGTGGATGTGCTGCTGAACTTGGGCGACATGATTCCAGAGAATTTCGAGCGATTTGATCGTGTGATAGAAGTGGTAGGCAAAGAGGTCGACGATAAGCGCTCAGCACGATTGCGGTGGAAGCATTATTCCCAAGCTGGAATCCCCCTCGTCCGGCACGACATGGATCAAAAAATAGTTTCATGAGTACAACGCCGCGCCATCTGCCCCGATTCATTCCGACCTTGACCGAGATCGTTGATCCGTCGAGTTTCACTCAGGCAGACACTAACACTCCGCCTGACGTGGAAGCCATGGTCAACTTGGTGCAAAGCCAATTGAAGCCGATTTTCGAGAGGCGCCTCCAGGAGGAAATGGACCGGTTGGTACGCGCTCAAGTTGCCAAACAGTGGGCTGAAGTTGGTAACCGCTTGCAGGGTGAAATGGAGACTTTTGTGAGGCAAGCTGTCATCGACGCTTTTGCAACACATTCTCGACACTCAAAGTGATCCAAAAACCAACATCCTTGTCGCTGTCGGTGAATATCCTGGGCTAAAGGGCAGCAGTATGCTGCCTAGTGTCGTTAGAATCGCGATTTTTAACGGTTCTTCTTTAACTGGAGTTTTTATGCAAATTAAAAGTACGTTGACCCTGATCGCTGCAGCAACATTGTTGGTTGCTTGCGGTAAAAAAGAAGAAGCTGCTCCTGCACCAGCAGCTGCGCCCGCGCCAGCTCCTGTAGCGGCCGCCGATGTTGTCAAGATTGGTCACGTTGGCCCAACAAGTGGCGCCATCGCACACCTGGGTAAAGACAATGAAAACGGCGCTCGCATGGCCATTGAGGAGCTCAATGCTGCTGGCGTCATGATCGGGGGCAAGAAAGTTACTTTGGAATTGCTGGCTGAAGACGACGCCGCCGATCCTAAGCAAGGTACAGCTGTGGCTCAAAAACTGGTTGACGCCAAAGTCGCCGGTGTTGTGGGTCACTTGAACTCCGGCACTACCATTCCAGCGTCCAAAATTTACAGTGATGCAGGTTTGCCACAAATTTCTCCCTCCGCGACCAACCCCAAGTACACACGTCAAGGCTTCAAGACGACTTTCCGTATGGTGGCTGACGACACGCAGTTGGGTGGCACTTTGGGCAAATATGCCGTCGCTACTCTCAAGGGCAAATCGATTGCCGTGATTGATGACCGTACCGCTTATGGCCAAGGTGTGGCAGAAGAGTTCAGCAAAGCTGTTGAGGCAGCGGGTGGCAAAGTTGTTGCCAAGGAATTCACAACAGACAAAGCCACGGACTTCACATCTATCCTGACCACCATCAAGAGCAAGAAGCCTGATGTCGTGTTCTTTGGTGGCATGGACGCTGTTGCTGGCCCGATGCTCAAGCAAATGAAGTCCTTGGCGATCAAGGCCAAGTTCATGGGTGGCGATGGCATCTGCTCAACTGAATTGGTCAAACTTGGCGGTGACGCCATTGCCGATGATCAGGTGTATTGCGCTGAAGCCGGTGGTGTTGAAGGTGAAGCCAAAGCCGGCATGGAAGAGTTCAAAACCAAGTTCAAGGCCAAGTACAACGCAGACGTACAGGTCTACGCTCCCTACGTTTACGACGCCGTCAAAATCATGGTTGCGGCCATGGTTAAAGCCGATTCTTCTGACCCAGTCAAGTACCTGCCCGTGTTGGCCGCAACAGCCGATTACAAAGGCGTGACTGGCCCTGTGTCTTTTGACGAAAAAGGCGACATCAAGAACGGTGCTTTGACATTGAAGACAGTTCGTGGTGGTCAGTTGACCACCCTGGCTGTGATTCGTTAATCCTGATCAACTCAATGCCAGCCTGTGAGGGCGAGGCAAACGGGGAGTCCCAGTCACTGGGCCTCCCTTTTTTTATGCTGGCTTAATAAAAAGAGTGTCCACACCAAGTTAGAATCGAGGGCTCTGGAGCGGTGGATGAGCGGTTTAAGTCACACGCCTGGAAAGCGTGCGGGGAGTTAAATCCCCCGGGGGTTCGAATCCCCCCTGCTCCGCCAGTGAAAAGCAAAACCCCTGTAAGTCATGGATTTACAGGGGTTTTCGTTTGGCGGCATTTAAAGTCCGGCCTTTTTAACCCA
>JAIFMR010000039.1 GCA_020048255.1 Rhodoferax sp.
GATATGCTCCGTGCCGCTTGCAGTTCTTGCCATGAATCAATCTCCTTGAAATCATGACATTATTATTACTGTTTTTAACGCGAATTGGAATCAGCCCGCAGGTCAGCTTTGCGTTCAGGCTGGATTGAGCCGGTCACGACTGGGCCCGACGACAGGTCGTTGGCCTGGACGGTCAGGATGTCTTCCGGTGCAATGAGCAGCTTGGCAGGTGCAGCCGAGGCGTCCTTCTTTTCGCCTTTGTTCAGGAATTTATCGCAGGCAGCAAGGTTTGCGACCAGCATGACAACGATGAGCAGCAGGCGCAGCATAGGGAAATCTCCGAGGGTGATGACAAGCGAATGTGAAATTTGCTGACGGTTTGTCTTTGGGGTCTAAGCGTCAGCGGGCCGATTATGACGTCAGGCCCCGCGCATTCACGCCCCAGCGCGCGGCTTGAAGACGCCGTAACAGGCGGCCCGTGTTTCATCCTGCGGAGGAAGCTTTGCACACGCGGTGTCGAGTTGCGCCGTCAATTTTGTGATGATGGCTGCATGCCGGCCTTTATCGTTCCAGGCGATCAGGCGTAGCCCCATTTTTTCCAGACCGCGTCGATTGCGCTCGTAGAAGGTTTCAGGCACTGCCTCAAGCTCAGCCAGAACACCCGAGGCTGCCTTTTCGATACGGGCCGTGTCGTGCGGGGCCAGTTCGATCAGACGGCTCACGTAACCACTACCCCACTGTAGTCGTGTTGCCGGACCTTTGGATTCGGCCCAGGCTTTTTCTGCCCAGTCAAGTGATGCCGTCTTGTCACCGCGCGCCTTCGCGTTGGATGCCAAGACCAGCATGTGGTAGTAAGGTGAAACTGCCTTGGGTAACTCTGCTTTAAGCAGGGCATCCGACTCGTCGAGTAAACCCGCCTCGCTAAGCAGATCTGCTGCATTCGGAATAACCGCCTGGCGCTCATAGGTGTTGTTGGTGGTTTGGTCTGCTGTTGTCGCTGCAAAGCGTACCTGGGCAAGCAAAGTCGCATCAAGGGGCTGTTTCGAGTCGGGGGAGGTACCTAGTTTGGCCAGTACCACTTTGGCGGCCACGGCAGTTAAACGATCGGCTTGGGACAAACTGGCATCAACTGCAAACTGCTCGAGTCTCGTGGTCCATTGGGTGAGTAATGCGCTGCGTTCAGGGCTTTGGGGGTTTGAAAGTGCTGGGATGATCTCTGCAGCGTAGTTGACCAGTACGTCGAAGTTTTGTCTGGCCAGGGCGGGGCTGTCCAAAATCTGCGTGACGCGCACCCGCAGCGCAGGGGCGTCTGCCAGCGGCGCCTTGTTCGTGGCTGATGCCACAATTGCCTTGAGCATCAGGCGATTGGCTGCTTCAGGTTGATCTGCGGGACAGGCGCGCGCCAAGGCGTGCAGAGTGTTCGCAAGGTCTTTTTGCGCCACCAGTTGTGCTTGGTCCTGATCCCACGAATAGTAGGCCAGCAAGCGCCAGGCTTCAGCTGGCACTGCGGCCCCCGTATTGCCAAGCGCATTGGCGAGAGACTCTTTCACTGAATGGCTGGCAGTCAAACCCAGGCCCAATACTTCTAAGTATTTGGCAGCATCAATCTCGCCTGGCAGCCGTGTCAATTCGGTGCCGTCAGGCTTGAACAAGATCATGGTTGGATAGCCACGTACCTTAAATTGTGCGCCCAGTTTTTGGGCCCCAGGCGTATCACCGTCCAAATACACTGGAACAAAGAGCTTGCTGCGTTCAATGAAGTCTTGCCGGTTGAATACTGTGGCCTTGATCTGGTTGCATGGCGGGCACCAGACAGCACCCCAATACAAAAAAACCGGTTTGTTGGCGGCCCTGGCGATGGCGAAAATCGGGGCTATGTCAGCGCCATCAGGTTTCAGCCAGCCAATGGTGGCAGGCACGGAGGCTATGGCGGGCACCACGGTCACTGCTGGCTCGGGTGACTTGGAGCAGGCCTGCACAAGCAGCATCAGGGGCAGCAAGGAAAGGAAGTGTTTCATGATGCAAGCGGTGTTGATTTAGGAGGCGGTAGCCAGACCGCGCGGAATCGCACCCAGCAATTGCTGGGTGTAGGGGTGTTGGGGTCTGGCGTAGATTTCCTCCGAACTACCACGCTCGACAATGCTGCCTTCGCTCATGACCAGAATCTCATCGGCCATGTACTTCACCACCGCCAAGTCGTGGCTGATAAACAAGTAGGTCAGCCCAAATTCTTCCTGTAGGTCCAGCAGCAGGTTGAGCACAGTCGCCTGCACACTGACATCCAGTGCGCTCACGCTTTCATCGCAAACAATGACCTCTGGGCGCATCGTGAGACAGCGTGCAATGGCGATGCGCTGACGTTGTCCACCCGAAAATTCGTGAGGATATTTGCCAAAATCTGCCCGATTCAGACCAACTTTTTCGATCAAAGTGAGCGCCAGGCGTGCCCGGTCTTCGTCATTTTGACCAATGGAATGAATGCGCATGGGTTCAACCAGGATTTGACCCACGGTAAAACGTGGATTCAGGCTGGCATAGGGGTTCTGAAAAATAATCTGAATGCGGCTTCTGTATTTGCGCATCTGGGCAGCGTTGAGCAGTGCCAGATCACAGCCGTCAAACATGATGCTGCCCGCACTGGCATCGGTGAGGCGCGTCAGCATCATGCCCAGCGTGGTTTTGCCCGAGCCCGATTCGCCGACAACGCCCAACGTGCGGCCCTTGTGCAATGAGAAATCGGCCTGCTTGACAGCCTGGAAAACGCTGCGCTTGAACAGACCGGCTTTGAGAGGATAGTCTTTACTCAAGCCCTTCACTTCAATCAGCGCAGGTCCTTTGGCCGGCGTGCAGATTCGTTGCTCTGTCACAAGGGGGCGCTTGTTGACAATGTCGTCGATCACCGCCAAACGCCTCGGCCGGGAATCCAGCCGCGGCCTGCATGCTAGCAGCGCTTGCGTGTAGGCATCGGTGGGCGTCTTAAAAATGCTCCCTACTGGCCCAGCTTCGCGCACCTCGCCATTGCGCATGACCACCACCTGGTTGGCAATTTCTCCCACCAGACCCAGGTCGTGACTGATGAACAAGATGCTCATCTTTTTATTTTGTTGCAATCCAGCCAGCAATTCCATGATTTGCCGCTGCACCGTCACGTCCAGGGCGGTGGTGGGTTCATCCGCAATCAAAAGCTTGGGCTCGCAGGCAATCGCCATGGCGATCATGACGCGTTGTTGTTGACCGCCGGAGAGTTCATGCGGGTAAGACTTGAGTCGCTCCTTGGGGTTGGGGATACCGACCTCAGCCATTAACTCCATCGCGCGGTCCAAAGCCTGTCTGCTACTGAGTCTCAGATGGATCCGTAACACCTCGGCAAGCTGCTCGCCTACGGTGAAGACCGGATTGAGCGAGCTCATGGGTTCTTGAAAAACGACCGAGATGTCTTTGCCACGTAGCAGGCGCATGTCTTCAATCGGCGCGATCAGTAGATCACGACCGTTGTAGAGTATTTTGCTGCTGGCATTCACCATGGCGTTGTCGGGCAACAGGCGCACGATGCTCATGGCGCTGACACTTTTGCCACTGCCAGATTCTCCGACCAGTGCAACAGTTGCGTTGGCTGGGATGTCAAAGCTCACACCGGTCACAGCTTCCACGGTTTGAGTCTTGCTCATGCGAAAGGACACCCGTAGGTCCTGCACACTGATCAATGGTGTCATGAAATCGGCTCCTGGCTTAGCGTAGTTTGGGGTCAAGTGCATCGCGCAGGGCGTCGGTCAGCAGTGCGAATGCGGTGACGAATGCCGCCATGAACAGGGTTGCGGTTGCCAGTTGCCACCACTTGCCCTGCACGAGTTCGGTTTGTGCTTCGGCCAGCATGGTGCCCCAGCTGACCATGTCAATCGGCACGCCCAAGCCCAGGTAGGACAGAATAACCTCGGCCTTGATAAACCCCACGACGTGCAGACTCAACTGCACCAGCACCACGTGACTGATGTTGGGCAGGATGTGCGTGAACATGCGGGAGGCATGCGATGCACCAATGGCTTCCGCTGCCCGCACATACTCGCGGGCACGATGCTTCATGTACTCGGCGCGCACCAGTCGGTAAATGCCGGTCCAGCCCACCAGACTCAAAATGATGACCACAGTCCAGACGCCACTGCCGAGCGTGCTCGCCAACGGGCCGGATTTGAGCACCGCCGCCAGCGCAAACACCAGCAAGATGTAAGGGATGGCAGTGAATACGTTGTAAACCCACTCGAGAAAATCACCCGCGCGTCCCCCGAAATAACCGCCAATGGCACCCAGAATTGTTCCGATCAGCGTGGCAAAAAAAGCGGCCGTGAGCCCCACCGTGATAGATACCTGCGCACCCTTGATCACCTTGCTGAACACGTCGCGGCCCTGCTGGTCAGCGCCAAAGGGCAGCGTGTCGGCCTTCACAGTTACCGTGGTCTTGAATTGGGCGGCGCGCTCGTCCCACTCCTTGTAGCGACTGGCAAGCGGGTCTACATCACTGATATCTACATTGGGACCCGGAACGGTTTCCACGACGGCGCTCTGGGTGCTATCAGCAATTTTCCCTACCAGGGTCGGGGCGGCAAATGGTATGCCCACTTCCTTCTGCCAGTCTTTGGCCACCAGCCCCAACTGGGCCGCCAATACCAGCAAGATAAATAGCAGGGTGATATAAAGGGAAACCATACCCACCCGATCCGTCTGCAGACGCAGCCACGCCTGCTTCCACACGCTGGGCGACTGAGGCAGAGATTGCACAATTTCGGTAGTCATTTCAGCGTCACCCTTGGATCGACAAATTTGTACAGCACATCGGTTATCAGGTTGATTACCATGGTCAGAGCTGCCAGATACACCGTGGCCGCCTGGATGACAGGGTAATCACTGCGGTTAACAGCCACCAAAATCTCGCGCCCCAGACCAGGAATCGAAAAAAACACTTCAATCAGGAAGGAGCCAACAAACACACCGGGCAGGCCGGTGGCCACATTGGTCAGGATCGGAATCATGGCATTGCGCAGCACATGCTTGAACAAAATGGTGTTTTCGGATACACCTTTGGCGCGTGCCGTGCGAACATAGTCCTGACCAATTTCGTCGAGGAAAAAACTGCGGTACA
>JAIFMR010000189.1 GCA_020048255.1 Rhodoferax sp.
ACGTGATGATGCCTGGCATGGATGGCCACGAGGTGTTGCGACGCCTGCATGCTGACCCGGCCACGCGGGATATTCCGGTGATTTTTGTCACTGCGATGGATGAAGGCCGTGATGAGGAACGTGGATTTGAGCTCGGTGCGGTGGACTACATCACCAAACCCATCAAACCGGCCATCGTCCAGGCCCGTGTGCGCACCCAAATCCAGTTGAAACTGGCCCAGGACACTTTGCGCGTCCACAACGCCGATCTGGAGACCGAAGTGCGCCGGCGCATGCGTGACAACCGCATTGTGGAAGACGTCGCCATGCGCGCACTGGCCAGCCTGGCCGAAACCCGCGACAACGAAACCGGCAACCACATCCGGCGCACCCAGGGTTATGTCGAGTTGCTGGCACGCTCACTGGCCAGCACAGAAAAATACAAGGCAGTGCTCAACGTAGACACCATTGAGATGCTGGTCAAAGCAGCGCCGCTGCATGACATCGGCAAAGTCGGTATTCCGGATCACATCCTGAACAAGCCCGGCCCACTCAACCCCGATGAGTGGCAGATCATGAAGCAACACACCGTGTTTGGCGCCAACTCGATTGAGCACGCCATGATCGGGGAAGCCGACCACACGCCCCTGGCGTTTTTGCATGTCGCCATGGACATTGCCTACTCACACCACGAAAAATGGGACGGCAGCGGCTACCCGAATGGCATTCAGGGCGAGTCCATACCGTTGGCCGCACGGCTGATGGCACTGGCAGACGTTTTTGACGCCCTGATCTCGCGACGGGTTTACAAGCCGGCGTTTTCACACGAAGAAGCCAAACGCATCATCCTTGAAGGGCGGGGCCGCCATTTCGAACCCGCTCTGGTGGATATTTTTGAAGAGCGCTTTGACGACTTCCGGGCCATTGCCCTGCGCTATATCGACGACGAAAACAAGACCTGAGAGGCGCTGACGGGATTTCCAACGCCAGCCACCGCTCGCTAGCAGAAGGAAAAACCATGCTCCCAAATCTCAAAGTCCGTTGGGCTGCTGCCATCGCTTTTTTGGCCGTCGTGGCCATTGCTTGGTTCGCCTGGCTGGGCAAAAGCCCGCAGGCACCCACCCCACCGGTTGCCTCTGAAAGCGCCAAGCCAGACATCAGGGTGCTGCGCCTGGGCCTCAATATTGCGGCCGATAGCGCCTTACACGCTGCTGCCCTGCGTTTTGCTGAACTGATCCGTGAGCGCAGTGGGGGCAATCTACAGGTGTCGGTGCACCCAGACCAACAACTGGGCAGCGACGACCAAATGCTGGAAATGGCGCGCGGCGGCAAGCTTGATTTGGTGCTGATCCCCACGGCCAAGCTCAGCTCGGCCATCCCGGCCATGCAGTATGCCGACCTGCCCTTTTACTTCGCCGGGCGCGAAGAGCTGTATGCCATGCTTGACGGCGAGCCGGGTCGGCTGCTGCTGTCCAAGCTCTCAACGATCGATCTGGTGGGCCTGACCTTCTGGGAAAACGGCTTCAAGCATTTCACCGCCAATACCCCCATCCGCAACCCCGGCGACTTCGCCAAGCTGCGCATTCGCACCATGAAAAGCCCGCTGATTGCCGATCAGTTTGCCTCACTGGGCGCCCAGCCCATCCCGATTGACTTTCATGCCACCTACAAAGCCCTGGCAGATGGCGCCGTGGACGGCCAGGAAAACCCCTTGGTGGCGATTGTGGGCATGCGGTTTCAAGAAGTGCAAAAACACATGACGCTGAGCAACCACGCCTACCTGGCCTACGCCTTTGCGGCCAGCAAGCAAGGCTTTGAGTCGCTGTCGCCAAGTCAACGCGACATCATTTCGCGGGCTGCCCGGGAGCTCACGGTGTGGGAGCGCGCCGAGACCGCGCGCCGTGAAGTGACCTTCCTGGAAACCATTCGTTCCGCCGGCGTGACGATTCACACCCTGTCACCCGAAGAACGCCACAACTTCAGTGTGGCGCTGGCCCCGATTGCCGACAAGTTCGGCTTCGAGGTGGGTTACGACTTGCTGGCCAAGACCGAAGAACTGCGCCATGCAGCGCGGACCAAGTCGCAAACTGCCAACAGCAAAGAGCCGCTGCTGATCGCCATCGACGCTGATTTATCCGTGCGCGGGGCCCAAGCCGGTGGAGCGATTTACCGGGGTGTGCAAATGGCCGTGGAGGAAATCAACCAAAAAGGCGGCTTGCTTGGCCGACCTCTGCGCATGGTCGCGCGCGACCATGCGGCGTTGGCCCCCATGGGCCGCCAAAACGTCGAACATTTTGCCGCCATGCCCTCGGTGCTGGCCATCGTGGGGGGCATGCACACGGCCGTGATCAGCGAAGAGCTCGACACCATTCATCGGCTGAAGATTCCCTACCTGATCCCGTGGGCCGCTGGACAAGGTTTGATTGACCACGACTTTCGTCCGAGCTACACCTTCCGGGTATCTATGGGTGATGCTCACGTCGCGCCTTTTTTATTGGAGCGCGCGCGCAAATTGGGTGGCCGCGTGGTGGTGCTGCTGGAAAACTCCACCTGGGGCCGCAGCAACGAGACGGCTCTCAAACCCATCATCGCCAAATTACCCCCCAACACCGTCAGCATCGACTGGTTCAATGGAGGTGAACCCAATTTTGATGCGCGCCTGGCCACACCACAGTACCGCGACGCCAGCGCCATTGTGCTGGTGGCCAATTCTCAAGAAGGCAAATTGATTGTCCAGGCGTCTTCCCGCCTGGACAAACCCGCACCCATCTTCGCCCACTGGGGGTTGACAGGGGCAAATTTCTGGAAACAAACGCAGCCGGAGTTGCAAAAGGTGAAATTGCATTTTGTGCAGTCGCTTCTATTGGATGAAGCCCAGATGCACCCAAAACTACCGGCCTTTGTCAAGCGCTATCGCCAGCGTTATGGCCTGAGTCCAGACGCCGCCGTTCCATCTCCCACCGGCACAGTCCATGCCTACGACCTGACCCACTTGTTGGCCCGCGCCGTCACACAGACCAAATCCACCGACCGCCCAGCCATCCAAAATGCGCTGGAGAATTTGCCCGCCTATGCCGGCTTGTTGCGCGACTACAAGCCGGCATTCACCAAAACGCGTCACGACGCCCTGGATTCTTCGCTGCTGCATCTGGCGCATTTTGATGATCGCGGGCGCGTCGTGGGGTCAGAGTAAGTGTCGCCAGCGTTAACCTCTCACCATGATCAATCTCGCCTTCTTCAGCGGTAGCGTTCAACGCCGAATCACCTGGGCCTTTGGCCTGTTTGTGGCCCTGTCCATGGCGACCGTGGCGGTAACGGTCGGGTCTCGCCTGTTTTCAACCATCACCAACAACCTGACCCACGAACTGGAGCAGCGTGGACGTCAAGATGCTCAACTGTTGCTGCAACGCATTGAGTATTTGCTGGAGAGCGCCAGTGTGCTGGTGAAGAACCCGCTGGTGATCAACGGGCTCAATGATGCCCAGGGACGCCAGACCTACTTGCCCGAGTTGGTCAAGAACTTCAGTGAAGGCCGTGATGTCGGGGCGGTGGCCCTGCTGGGTTTTGACGGCCGCCCGGCCTATTCCAGCCTGCAAACCCTTCCCACCTATGGTGATTCACCCGAATTGCGCAGTGCCTTGGCCGACGGGGTGGTGAGTTATCTGGTGGACGCAGAGCGGGGTCAATGGGTGGTTTTTGTGCCCGTGAGTTACTACAGCACCACACAAGGCGTGCTGGTGGTGACCTACGATCTGGCCGCAGTCGCCAAGCGGGTTTTGTCGACCGATACACTGATCGGGCACCGCTTGCTGGCGGGCGACAAACCCCTGTATGCCCGTCTACCCACCCAGGACACCGATCTCATCTCCATGCGCCAGACCATCTCCAGCGGCACCGGCGGATTTCTGACCGGACTCAAGCTGGAACTGGAGGTGAGCGCTCCGCGTCAGCACTATCTGGAGCCAGCCACCAATGCGGTGCTGGACGTGGCCGTTTTGGGTCTGCTGCTGACCCTGGTGGCCATCGGTACCGCCTATGCCATCGGGTTTACCATTTCACGCCCGATTCTGTTGTTGCGTCAGCGCGTGGCTGAAGCCGATGGCAGTGCAGAAAAGCAATGTGCGCCTTTGGGCACCAACGATGAGCTGGAGGACCTGGCCGAGAAGTTTGACCAACGCACCCGCGAGTTGCTCAACATTCAGCAGCACCTGGAAGAACTGGTCACCACACGCACACAAGAGCTGGAGCTGGCCAAAGAGGCCGCCGAGGGTGCCAGCCGTTTCAAAAGCACGTTTCTGGCCAACATGAGCCACGAGATTCGCACCCCGATGAACGCCATCATTGGCCTGACCTATCTGATCCGTCGTGATGCAGTGGACCGACGCCAACAAACCAAACTTGACAAGGTGTCGCAGGCGGCGCAGCACTTGCTGGGCATCATCAATGACATTCTGGATTTTTCAAAAATCGAGTCAGGTAAGCTGACCATTGAATCTGCGGACTTTGAATTGGACCGGGTGTTCAATAACCTGAACGACCTGGTGGTCGACCGGGCGGCAGAAAAAGGGCTGGAAGTGGTGAACCGAATTGACCCGGCGATTCCGCAACTGGTGCGCGGTGACCTGCTTCGCCTGGGCCAGGTGTTGATCAACTTTGCCACCAACGCCGTAAAGTTCACCGACAAGGGCAGCGTGATTGTGAGCGCCAACCTGGTGAGCCAGGATGCGCAAACACTGCGGGTGCGATTTGAGGTGACTGACACCGGCATTGGTATGACCGACGAGCAATGTGAGCGCCTATTCCAGGCGTTTGAGCAGGCTGATGCCTCCACCACCCGAAAATTTGGCGGCACCGGCCTGGGGCTGGCCATCAACAAACGCCTGGTCGGGTTGATGGGTGGCGAGCTGGGCGTCTCCAGCACGGTGGATGTCGGCAGCACCTTCTGGTTTGAACTTCCCCTGCAGCGCGCCACGGTGAATGAAATGCAGGAGTACTCCTACCGCATGCCGAAAAATCTCAATGTGCTGGTGGTCGATGACGTGGCTGACGCGCGGGAAGCCATGTCACAAATGCTCAATGGTTTCAACGACAACGTGGCCACCGCGGACTCGGGGGATGCCGCATTGAAAAGCGTCAGCGAGGCCATTGCGGCCGGCAAACCCTTTGATCTGATTTTGATGGACTGGGCCATGCCCGGCATGGACGGTATTGAAACCAGCCGCCGCATTGTGGCGCTCAGCGGAAAGTTGGCGCCCAAGATCGTCCTGGCCACGGCTTTTGGTCGCGATTGGTCGGCCGAACGGCTGCAAGAGGCCGGCATTGTGGCGCAACTCAGCAAGCCCGTGACACCTTCGACGTTGTATGGCGCCATTGTCGACACCCTGTCCGAAAAAGTTCACGCGGGCAACCATGTTGGCATCCGGCACGGCCACAAGCCCGAGCTGGACCTGTCGCCACAGGAAGTGGCGCGAGAACTGCTGGAGGACGCCGGCATGAAGGTAGACGTGGTGGATGATGGCGTCAAGGCTCTGACCATGGCCAGCCAGCATGCCTATGACCTGATCCTGATGGATGTACAGATGCCGCGCATGGACGGCATCACAGCCACCCGCGAAATCCGGCGCTTGCCAGGCTGTGTGTCAGTGCCGATTCTGGCCATGACCGCGAATGCGTTCAATGAAGACCGGGCACAGTGCCTGGATGCCGGCATGAACGACCATGTGGCCAAACCAGTCGACCCGGACCGGCTGTTTTCGGCACTGTTGCAATGGTTGCCGACCACCCACGCTGCACCGCAGGATGCGGCGCCGATACCGCCCAGCAACCCTCCCCGTGATGAGCTCAGCGACAGTGACACCCTGTTGTTGCAGTCGCTCGAAGCCATTGACGGGCTCGACGTTGCCGCCGGACTGCGGGTGACGCGTGGCAAGGTGTCGTCTTATGTACGCCACTTGCAGCAATTTGCAGACACACATGACAAAGATGGCGATGTGATTCGTGCTGCGCTGTTGGCCCAGCAACCCGACGAGGCACAGCGCCGTGCCCATGCCTTGAAAGGGGTGGCCGGAAACGTTGGTGCCGTGCGCGTGCAACACATGGCGGCGGCCATTGAAGCCCCCCTGAAACACCAACAAGACGGCGCCGCGACGCGGGCACACCTGGAGCTTGATCAACTTGACCTGGAGCTTCCTCCCCTGATCACCCGTCTGAAATTGGTGCTGTCGGCGGTGGAAGTTAGCCACTCGCCAACACCAGCTCCCGTGTCAACCACCCAGAGTGCCGCCCTGTTGCGCCACTTGCGGCAATTGCTGGAAAGTGACGCTTTGCAGGCGCAACATGATTTTCTGTCACATCAAACGGCCCTGTTGCCTTTACTGGGGCAACAGACGTTGGCAAGCTTGGCCAGCAGCATTGAGCAATTCGATTACGAAGAAGCCCTGGCGATTCTGGATGCAGCCCAAGCCGGGCAGTGAACCGGAGGTGCGAGTCGCCAGACAACACACCGCTTTGAATCGGACCCCTAAACCGCCAGGGGAGCAAACCATGCTCAATTCAGGTGACTGTTGATGAGCTGGCGCAGCTCGACGCTGTTGACGATTTGGATCTGTTCACGACCCAGCGCAACCCAGCCTTCGCGCTCAAAACGGCGCAGCAAACGTGTCACGATTTCGCGCACTGTGCCCAGTTCATCGGCCAGCATCTGGTGCGTCACGTTGATGTGTTGACCACGCCCCAGCAAGGCCGCGGCCAGGCGACGATCCAGCCGATGAAAGGCCACGGCATCAACCAGGGCGGTTAGATCGGCCATCCGTTCGGCAAACAGGCCCAAGACATCGTTGCGAAAAGCAGGTGTCTCGATCCAGCGTTTGAAAAGATCAGGCTTGATCAACAACAAACGGCTGGCCTTGGTGGTGACACCAGCGGCAGACAGGGGTTGGGCGCGAAACAGGCAAGCGCTGGAGACCAGGCACAACTCACCTGGCACCACGCGGTACAACTCCAGTGAGCGGCCGTCGCCCGAGTGGCGCGAGACCTTGATCTCGCCCTCCAGCACCAGCGGAAAACCCTGACAGGCCGTGTTTTCGCCAAACAGCTTCGTATCGCTAGGCACCTCCATGGGCTGCAGAACATCCGCCAGCTCGCTGAGCGCCGGTTGCACCTGGGCCAGCGAAGGGTACAAATCGAGGATCTGCGCCATCGGCAAGGCCGTGGCTGTGGCGCTGCTCATTGATTAAGCCGCAACGGTATAACCTTCGTCCACAATGGCCTGGCGCAAGACCTCGGTGGTCAGGCTGGACTCCACTTCGACTTGATTGATGCTACGGTCGGCCTTGACTTCGGCACTGCGGTCGAGCTGGCGAATTGCCCGCGTGACCGCCTTTTCACAGTGTTCACAGGTCATTCCCTCAACGTGGAAGGTGTACTTCATACAAATCCTCAGAAAATAGGGTGATTACACAGCGCGTTAAAAAGCACGTATTGTCTGCCTTGACACCGCTTTGTGCATTTCATGATCATGACAGACCCAACCAACATTCGTATCGACTTAGGTATTCACGGCATGACCTGCGCGTCTTGCGTGGCACGGGCCGAGCGGGCTCTGAAAAAAGTTCCGGGCGTGCAAGAGGTCGCCGTCAACCTGGCCACCGAATCCGCCCGCATCACGGTGGCGCCAGGCGAACAGGTGGAAGCCCGGCTGAAACGGGCGGTGCGCGATGCTGGTTACGAACCGGTGGCCGCCAATGCCGCCATTGATGCTCCCAACGAATCCGCCTGGTCTGGTTTTGGCCCGGTGGCGCTGGGCCTGGTGCTGTCCTTGCCACTGATGTTGCCCATGCTGGGTGATCTTTGGGGCCAGCACTGGATGCTGCCGGCGTGGCTGCAATTTGCTTTGGCCACACCCGTGCAATTTATCCTGGGTGCGCGTTTTTACAAAGCCGGCTGGCATGCTGCCAAGGCCCTGAGTGGCAACATGGACCTGCTGGTGTCAATGGGCACTTCAGCGGGTTGGGCCTTGTCGGTGTGGCTCTGGCTCAGTGCACCGGCGGATGCCATGCCCCACCTGTATTTTGAAGCGTCGGCAGTGGTCATCACCCTGGTGCTGCTGGGCAAATGGCTGGAAGCGCGCGCCAAACGGCAAACCACCTCGGCGATTCGTGCCCTGCATGCCTTGCGGCCCGACGTGGCCCACCTGCTGGGGCTCGATGGCGAGGTGGATGTGCCCATAGACGAAGTATTGCCCGGAGATGAGCTGGTGGTGCGCCCGGGTGAGCGCTTTGCTGTGGATGCGGTGGTGCAAGAAGGGCAAAGCCAGGTCGATGAGTCCATGCTGACGGGTGAACCGCTGCCGGTGGGCAAGGCACCCGGTGATCTGGTCACGGGCGGCACCCTGAATGGCGATGGCCGCTTGGTGATTACCGTGAAGGCCACGGGAGTGGACACGGTACTGGCCAACATCATCCGGCTGGTGGAAGACGCCCAAGCTGCCAAGGCACCGATACAGCGGCTGGTGGACCAGGTTAGCGCCGTGTTTGTGCCCGTGGTGCTGGTGCTGGCTTTGCTCACTTTGCTGGGCTGGTGGCTGACAGGCCACGCTTTTGAGGTGGCGCTGATCCACGCGGTGACTGTGTTGGTGATTGCCTGCCCCTGTGCGTTGGGCCTGGCCACACCGGCGGCCATCATGGCCGGCACGGGCGTCGCGGCGCAACATGGCATCCTGATCAAGGACGCCCAGGCCCTTGAACTGGCCCACAAGGCGCAAGTGGTGGTGTTTGACAAGACCGGTACCCTGACGCTGGGCCAGGCGCGCCTGACTGACTTTGTGGCACCGTCCGGCTCTGACGAAGCACAGTTGCTGGGGATTGCCGCGGCCATTCAGAGCGGCAGCAGTCACCCACTGGCGCGTGCTGTCGTGGCACAGGCGCAGGAGAAAAATCTGCCTTTGCCGGCAGTGAGTCAAGTGCTGTCGATTCCCGGAAAAGGCTTGCAAGGCAGTGTTGCTTCTAGAGACTATGTCATGGGCAACCTGGCGTGGATACAGGAGCAGGGTGGCGAACTGGGGGCGCTAGAGGCACCTCTGGCCGCCCTTCTGGATCGGGGTGTGACGCTGGCCGTGATGGCCGAACGCACCGCCACTGGCTTGCAGGTGCTGGCCCTGATGGGCTTTGGCGATGAACCCAAAGCCAGTGCGGCGCCAGCCATTGCGGCCTTGCGTGCCCAGGGCATCCGGGTGTTGATGCTCTCTGGCGACCATGCCGCTGCCGCTCAGGCCATGGCCCAACGCGTCGGTCTGCACCCAGAACAAGGCGAAGTCATCAGTGACGTGCTGCCAGGTGACAAGGCCGCCCACATCACAGCGCTCAAACAACATGGCCAAACTGTGGTGATGGTGGGTGACGGTGTCAACGATGCGCCCGCATTGGCAGCGGCCGATGTGGGCATGGCCATGGCCAATGCCGGCGGTGGGACGGATGTGGCCATGCATGCGGCGGGCATCACCTTGATGCGTGGTGACCTCGCGCTGGTGGCGGCGGCCCTGGATATTTCTCACCGCACGGTAGCCAAAATCAGGCAAAACCTGTTTTGGGCCTTTGTTTACAACGTGGCGGGGATTCCGCTGGCCGCTTTCGGTTACCTGAACCCGGTGATGGCCGGTGCGGCCATGGCGCTCAGTTCCGTCAGCGTGATGAGCAACGCGTTGCTGCTCAAACGCTGGAAACCTGATCTTGAATAAGATCAAGGGTCAAATCAGTCTCTAGCCCTGACTGAATAAGCGCTATATGCTACATATGATGTAGCATAAACAGATTCAAATCAGGGTTTGGCTTTGTAGGTGGCGCTTTGCACCACCATGTAAGTCACGGCATTTTTCAGGTCGGTATCACTCAAGCTGGCCATGCCTGAGCGTGCCGGCATGGCTTTGTGGCCGGTGATGGCTGACTTCACCAAACCGTCCATGCCCTTTTGCAGCCGTGGTTTCCAGGCATTGAAGTCATCGACGCGCGGTGCCCCCTCCTTGCCGTCGCTATGGCAGGTCACACAATGGCTTTGCACCAGCTGTTCACCCGTCATGCTGGTGGGTGAAGCATAGGGTTTGTTGGGGTCGACTGCCTTGCCAAAACTCACCATGAATGCCACGGCGCGACTCATTTCCAGGTCACTCAAATTGGGCTGACCCCCGTGCGCTGGCATTTTGCCAATGCCACCGATAGCACTTTCTGTGAGCTTGGTGATTCCCTTTTTGGAATGCTGCGTCCAGGCCGCGACGTCGCCAATTTTGGGCGCGCCGTCTTTGCCACTGGCATGGCAGGCAGCACAGGTTTGCTCGACAATTTCACGACCTGTTTTTTCGGCCCAGGCAGAGGTTCCGCCAAGCGACAAAACCAGTATGGATACAGTAATTTTTAACCTAGTTTGAATTTGCATACAGTCTCCTGGTGTGATGGTCTGTGCGCCATCATGGCGTTTTAATTCGAATAATTCTAGGGCTTTGACTGTCAGGTTGGCGGCTTTATTAACGCGCGTCAGGCAACTCGATTTTGACCTCGAGCACTTCAAGATTATCTTGCCGCTCCAGGTTGACCTTGATGTCTTGCGGATTGATTTTGATGTACTTGCTGATCACGGCGATGAGCTCTCTTTGCAGATCAGGCAGATAGTCCGGCGTGGCAGGATTGCGACCACTGCGCTCATGCGCCAAGATGATTTGCAAACGCTCTTTGGCCAGGCTGGCTGTTTTCTTTTTTTCACCCAGAAAAAACGAGAAAAAAGACATGGCTTTATTTCCCCCCAAACAGGCGTTTGAGCAAGCCTTGCTTGGGCGGCTCGGTGAAGCGCATGGGTTTTTCGGCCCCCAGGAAGCGATCGACGACATCCTTATAGGCCTCTGACACATCGCTGCCTTCCAGATGCACGGCGGGCACACCCTGGTTGGACGCTTGCAAAACCGTTTCACTCTCGGGAATGACACCAATCAACTTGATACGCAGGATGTCCTGAATGTCTTGCAAGGACAGCATCTGGCCCTGATTCACGCGGGCCGGGTTGTAGCGCGTGATCAACAGGTGCTCTTTGATGGGTTCAAGTCCTTCAATGCCACGTTTGGTCTTGCTCGAAAGCATGCCCAAAATGCGGTCCGAGTCGCGCACCGAAGACACCTCGGGGTTGGTCACGACCAACGCCTCATCGGCAAAGTGCATGGCCATCAAGGCGCCAGTCTCAATACCAGCGGGTGAATCACACACAATGAACTCGAAGTCCATGGCGGTCAGGTCAGCAATGACTTTGGCCACCCCGTCCTGACTGAGCGCGTCTTTGTCGCGGGTCTGGGAAGCGGCCAGCACATACAGGTTCTCGCATTGCTTGTCCTTGATCAGCGCCTGATTCAGGTTGGCTTCACCGTGAATGACGTTGATCAGGTCGTACACCACACGGCGCTCGCAGCCCATGATCAGGTCCAGGTTACGCAGGCCCACGTCAAAGTCAATCACCGCCGTCTTGTGGCCACGCATGGCCAAGCCAGTTGCAAAACTGGCGCTGGTGGTGGTCTTGCCAACCCCCCCTTTGCCGGAGGTCACCACAATGATTTTTGTCATGTCAACTCAATCTTTCCATCAATAATTTTAAAAATCCAGGGCTTCAAAAAGCAATTTTTCCTGCCCGTCATCACTCAAGCGCACTTGCGCTGCTTTGCCCTGTATTCCCGGCGCCAGTGAATTTTCGCTGGTGCGATACACCCCCGCGATCGAAATCAGTTCGGGTTCAAGGCAGGTTGAAAAAATACGGGCGGCCGTGTTGCCACTGGCACCCGCCATGGCTTTGCCACGCAACGGTGCATACACGTGAATATGCCCATCAGCGACCACTTCGCCGCCCTGGTTCACCATGGCCAGCACCACCAGGTCACCACCCCTGGCATAAATTTTTTGACCAGAACGAACCGGCTTGTCAATCACCATCGTCGCCGGGCCGGGCACTTCACGCACGGTTTCTTTGATCACTTCCCGGACCACTTCCACCACGGTGGGGCTGGGCTTTTTTGATTCTGCTGCTGGCTTGGCACGCGCGGCGTCAGGGGGTGCAATCACCAGGCCCAGCGCCAGGGCCAAGGGGTGGTCGTCTGGTGCTGCGCTGCGAAAGGCCACGGGCTTCAAACGGCAGGTCTGCAGGGCTTTGATCAACTCGGCCAGGCCCTCACCTGTGACGTGTCCCTTGGTCTTGTTGGCATCAATGACCAAAGCATCGTGGTCAAAAAAATCAGCGTTGTCGCTGCCCGGCCCATAACTTTCAAGCAGTTCCGTGACGACACGTTTTAAATCCACGGTCTTGAGCAAGAGTGACATCAGTGGCAACTGCGCACTTTTGATTTCAAAGGAGTCTGTCACTTGATTTCACAATCAAACGGTCTGGAGATGGGAACCTTGAGCCAAGGGCTCAAGGGGGTCGGTGGATAGAGGCACAAGCCCAAATCTTACTTGATCAAGCCTTGAATTGCCCTACATGGCCTGGTTTTATTCTTTTTATGCACAAGCTCATGGAAGTCATTCATATTTCAATTTTTCAGGCGCAGAAGTTCTTCTGTTGTTATCTTTATTTTCTTAAGATATAAATTAGTCGTAGTAGATAGTGTTCTCATCAAAGCTGGGATAAGTCATTTTTAATGTTTTAAATCAATACTTTATCTGTCATTGACCGGTGTGTACAGCTGTGCTCTCTGACTGTTCTAGAAAAATGAACAAGTTTGAAATATCATTTTTTTTGTGGATAACTATGAGAATAAAGACGTTCTATCCACAGGGTTATGCAGTGATCTTTTGTAGCTTGATGGGAATTGCGGAATAAAAAAAACCAGAGCCAGGCATCACCTGGGTCTGGTTGACAGGAAAAAGTAACGGATCAGGGCTTGGCGAGGCTGCCCAATTTGCTACCCAGTTTGGTCTTGGCGTCTGCAATTTCGGCCTTGACCTGCGCACTGTCAGGTGAGTTGGGTGGCAGCACCGTTAAAACCGTTTCCCAGTGCGTGATGGCCCGTGCATAGTCACCGGCACGGTAGGCCGCCTGCCCGGCCATCATGAGGGCCACTGGGTGTTTCGGATTGACGGACAGGGCCTTGTTGATCAACTCCTGGGGCTTGCCTTTGAAGTCGCCTTGGGTGCGTGTGGCGATCAGGTCAGCATATTGGGTCATGAGGTCCGGATCGGTGGTCAGCAAGGTCCCGGTTTTGGCATAGGCTTGCTCGGCTTCTGCCGTGCGGCCCTGGACCTTGTAGGCACGTGCCAATTTGGCCCACCCGGCGAAGTCATTCGGATTGTCTTTGAGGCGTGTTGCCAGGCGATCAACCATCTGGTTGATCATTTCAGGTGTCATGCCTGCTGCTGCACCAGCGGGTACCGGGGGCAACTTGCCAGTCTCGTTGGCCGCGACCGAGGTGTTGGGTAAACCGGCCTTGGCGCGCGCTTCGTCGATATTCGCTTGTATCTGTTGGGCATCGGTTGAGCCTGGCTCTAACACGGCCAACAACTTCTCCCACTGGACAATCGCCAATTTGAAGTCCGAACGACGGTAAGCGGCAACGCCAGACATCATCAGGCCCATGGGGTGAGTGGGGTTGATGCTCAAGGCCTTCTTGACCAAATCCAGCGGTTTGCCTTCAATGGTGTTGTCGGCTTTGACCGCCAGCAAGTCGGCGTAATCCACCAGTAAATCGGGTTCTGTGTTGACCAGATCGCCAGCCTTGATGAAGGCTTGTTCGGCTTCATCAAAGCGTCCGATGACCTTGTACGAGCGTGCCAACATGGCCCAGCCTTTGGGGTTATCCGGATTGGCTTTGAGCCGGTCCGCCAGGGTGTCAATCATTTGACGGATTTGCTGGTCGTCCACTTTGGAAGCCAACGTAGGGTCAATCGCACTCGGGGCGCCCAGTTGCATGTAAATGCCCAGGGCCATCAAAGGGGTGCTCAAAGCAATGAGGATGGCGGTGCGCTTGGCAGACCAAAAGCTGCGGCTGTCGGTGGCCGGTGGGGCTTCGTAACTTTCGGTGTCATCCAGCAGGCGCAGTTGCAGTTCGTCGCGGGTGGCTTCAAAGTCTTGCTGACTGATGACACCGCGCGCCAAATCGACTTCCAGTGCCTTGAGCTGGTCCCGGTGAATATCGGTGTTGAGTCGGGCACTTGAAATGCCGGCAGCGTATTTGGGTCGTAGCAAAGGGTAGACCAGCCAAGCCACTACCAGCAGCGTCATGAGCGCTGCAATACCAGTAAATACATTCATTTTGAAGAATCAGTCTCTTGAAGAAGGGCCTGAGCTTTGGCGCGCTGTTCGGCGTCAAGCACTTGTGCCTTGGCATTGGATTGGGTTTGACGGATGCTGCGAATCAGGATCCAGATGGCACCGAGCAGCAGCAGCAAAGGACCAAACCACAGAAGCCAGGTGGTGGGTTTGACAGGGGGGTTGTAAAGCACAAAGTCACCATAACGACTGACCAGAAATTCTTTGATCTCTGCGTCAGACTTGCCTGCCTTGATGAGGGTGCGCACTTCACGACGCAGGTCGTTGGCCAGGTCGGAGCGCGAGCCCGCCAAGGACTCGTTCTGGCACACCAGACAGCGCAGTTCTTCAGCAATCACCACCAGACGCTGTTCAACCACCGGGTCTTCTGCCAGGGAGGGTGCTTCGTTGGCATGGCTACCCGACAGCAGACCAAAACAGATCATGAAGTAAAACCAGAATTTCATTTTTGAAGTTCCCGTATCAGGGGCAGCAACTTGTTTTGCAGTGCCTCAGGGGTAAACGGGCCAATTTGTTTGTAACGAATGATGCCGGCTTTGTCGATCAAAAAGCTTTCGGGCACGCCATAGACACCAAAATTGATGCCGATGCGGCCATCGCGATCGGCAATGGCCACATCGTAGGGATTGCCGTAACGTGCCAACCAGCGTTGGCCGTCCTGATCCTTGTCCTTGTAATCGAGACCAATGATGGGAATGATTTTGTCTTTGGCAAACTCCACCAGCAAGGGGTGTTCTTCGCGGCACGCCACACACCAGGAGGCCCAGGTGTTGAGCAGCCAGACTTTGCCCAGCATGTCCTGTTTGGTCAGCTGTAATGCCGGGTTGTCCAGCACTGGCGCAGAAAAGTCCGGCGCGGGCTTGCCAATCAGCGGGGACGGAATCTCACGTGGGTCACGCGTCAGGCCAATAGCCAGAAAAATCAGCAAGACCGCAAAAATGCCTAGCGGAATATAGGCCTTCTTCATACGGCCATGCCCTTGATATCGGCTTGTGTCAACTTGGCAGCCAGCTTCTTGCGATAACGCTTGTCCAGTGCAGCCATGCCGCCGCCCAGGGCCATAAAGAAGCATCCTACCCAGATCCACGGCACAAAGGGCTTGTGGTAAACGCGCATGGCCCAAGCCGGCGTGGCACTGTCTTCCAATTTTTCACCCAGCGACACATACACGTCACGGGTGAAACCACTGTCAATGGCGGCCTCGGTCATGGGCATGGTGGACGAGAAATAAGTGCGTTTTTCAGGGTGAAGCGTCTTCAGCACTTTGCCGTTCTTTATCAGCTCGACCGTGCCCACATCGGCGTTGTAGTTGGGTCCTGTCCGTTCGCTGATATTGATCAGGCGGAAGGTGTAGCCACCGACCTCCACCGTGTCACCCATTGCCATGCGCACGTCCTTTTCAGTTTCATACCCTTTGACCATGGTGATACCCACCACACAAATGGCAATCCCGATGTGGGCCACATGCATGCCCCAGAAAGAAATCGGGGTGGATTTCCAGTTGACGGTGTCTTTGAGTTGGCGGTAAATCTGCAGCGCGGAGCCCAACACAATCCAGACGGAAAGTGACAAGGCCAAGGCGACCAAAGGCGACCAAGTGCCCGCCAAAAACGGCAGCGTGCAGCCAATGATCACCGAGGCAATGCCGACCGGGCGCAGCTTGTTGGCGAGGTCAGCCACTGTGTCGCTTTTCCAGCGGGCAAAGGAACCCACCACCATGAAAAACAGCACCGGCATCATGAGGGGCGCAAACACGCTGTTGAAGTAAGGTGGCCCCACCGACAACTTGCCCATGTTGAGCGCGTCAATGATCAAGGGGTACAAGGTGCCTAAAAGCACAGCCGCTGCTGCGGTGGTCAGCAACACGTTGTTGATCAGCAAGAAGGTTTCACGCGAAACCAGGGCAAAAGCCCCGCCGGCACGCACCTTGCCCGCACGGGTGGCAAACAAGATCAGTGAGCTGCCCACCACCACGGCCAAAAACAACAAGATGAAGACCCCGCGTTTGGGGTCCGTGGCAAAGGCGTGAACAGAAGTCAGTACACCCGAGCGCACCAGAAAGGTCCCGAGCAGGCTGAGTGAAAAAGCAATCAGCGACAGCATGATCGTCCAGCTTCTGAACAAGCCACGTTTTTCAGTGACTGCCAATGAGTGGATCAGCGCGGTGCCGACCAGCCACGGCAAAAAGGAGGCGTTTTCGACCGGGTCCCAAAACCACCAACCTCCCCAGCCCAGCTCATAATAAGCCCACCAGGATCCCATGGCGATGCCAATGGTCAGGCAAATCCAGGCAGCTGTGGCCCAGGGACGTGTCCAGCGTGCCCAGGCGGCATCGAGCCGACCGTTGAGCAGCGCTGCGATCGAGAAGGCAAAGGGCACCGACATACCCACATAACCCATGTAAAGCATAGGCGGGTGGAACACCAGACCCGGGTCTTGCAGCAGAGGGTTCAGGTCACGTCCATCCGCCGGAATCTCGCTCAGACGGGCAAAGGGGTTGGAGGTGAACAGCATGAACATTAAAAAGCCCACGGCAATCAGCGCCATGACACCCAGCACGCGCGACACCATGACATCGGGAAGCTGGCGTGAGAACAGGGATATAGCCATCATCCATGAGCACAGCATCACCAGCCACAGCAAGAGCGAGCCTTCGTGACCCCCCCAAACGGCGGCAATGCGGTACATGTCAGGTAGCTTGGTGTTGGAGTGTTGTGACACATACAGCACCGAGAAGTCGTTGGTGTAGAACGAATACGTCAAGCACAAAAATGAAAAGCCAGCGAGAAGCCACAAGGCCTGTGCGCCGGGTCGGGCCAGTGCCATCCAGTCGGCGCGGCCGCGTTGACCACCGGCAATGCTCAGCACACCCATGGCCAAAGCCACCAGCATGGCCAGGATCAGCGAAAAATGTCCAATTTCAGGAATCATGGTGACTTTCTTCTGATGAAATGAAAGAGGGCGCTGGACTATTTCAGCGTTTTGGTGGCTTTTTCGATGGCTGCCTGATCCATGGCGTGTTGCGCTTCTGGGGGCATGTAGTTTTCGTCGTGTTTGGCCAGGACTTCAGAGGCCGTGAATTGGCCTGAGCTGTTGAGCTTGCCTTGGGCAACCACCCCTTTGCCTTCCCGAAACAGGTCGGGCAAGATGCCGGTATAGGTCACCGGGACTTCTTTGGCGTTGTCGGTGACCACGAAGGACACCGTCAGGTTGTCACGTTTGATCGTCCCCATCTTGACCAGACCCCCCACACGAAAGGCACGCTCTTTGGGCGCTTCGCCGGCGGAAACCTGCGTGGGGGTGAAGAAGAAGACCAGACTGCTCTCGAAAGCATTCAGGACGAAATAGGCGGCAAGGGCCAAGCTGGCCAGGCCGCCACCAATGATGGCGGCGCGTTTGTGACGAGGTTTCATGTTAAAGAGTCTTAAGAGTCGCTATGTGATTCGGTTTCGGCCAAAAGGTTTCGCACAATCGCACGCCGTTGTGCGCGCACTTGCCAAACTTCGGCAACAACGACCAGGGCCGTGATGCCAAAACTGCCCCAGACATAAAAGGCGTAGCCGCCCATGTCCAAAAATTCTGCCAGGCTATTCCACTGCATGTTTTACCCACTCTGTATGGCGTTCGCGATCCAAAATAATGTTGCGCACCCGCAGCAAGGCGATGGCAATCGCATACATCCAGAAAGCCACCACCATGATCAGCATGCCGGTCAGCATGGTGCTGGCCATGGAGCTGCCCTTCATCGACACCGAGGCGCCCTGGTGCAAGGTATTCCACCATTTGACTGAAAAATAGATGATGGGCACATTCACCGCACCCACCAGCGCCAAGACCGCGCAAGCCTTGTCGGCACGGCGTGGGTCGTCAATGCTGGACTGCAGCGCCAAAAACCCCAGGTAGAGAAACAACAAGATCAGCTCGGAGGTCAGGCGCGCGTCCCACACCCACCAGGCGCCCCACATGGGTTTGCCCCAGAGGGCACCGGTGACCAGCGACAAAAATGCAAACAGGGCGCCCGTGGGTGCCAGGGCGGACGCCATCATGCCCGACAACCGGGTATTGAAGGCCAGGCCAAAACCGGCCCAGGCCGCCATGACCAAATAAATGAACATGGACATTTGCGAGGCCGGAACGTGCACGAAGATGATGCGGTAACCCTGGCCTTGCTGGGCATCGATGGGTGCGACAAAAAACGAGATCCACAGTCCGACCAGGGTCAGTACCGTGGCCAATGCCGCAAACCAGGGCCACATTCGGCCCGCCAGAAAGTAAAAGTTTTGCGGTGAGGCAAACTTGAACCAGTGAATCACGCGTGTTTTCATTCCAGGGAAATCCTCAAAGCAGCCGCGGTGGCGATGGGCGAAAAGAACAGTGACAGGACCAACAAGGCGGCGAGCAGGGAGAAGTGGCCACCCACACCCAGTCCGGCGGCATCGGCCTCGACCGCCCCCGCGCCAAAGATCAGCACTGGAATATAAAGCGGCAGGATCAAAAGAGATAGCAAAACCCCTGCTCCTCGTACGCCCAATGTCAGCGCAGCGCCAATGCTGCCGATCAAGCTCAAGGTGGGCGTGCCCAGCAGCAAGGACAGCATCAACAGGCCTAGGGCGCGGCCGTCCAGCCCGAATTGAAGACCCAACACCGGTGCCACCAGCACCAGCGGCAGACCCGACATCAGAAAGTGGGCCAGGGCTTTGGCCAGCACCAGCAGGCCCAGCGGTGTGGGCGACAGCACCATTTGCTCCAGTGAGCCATCCGCGTGGTCGGTGGCAAACATGCGCTGCAGGGACAGCATGGCGGCGAGCAGCGCACTGACCCACAGCACACCGGGTGCCATACGCAGCAGCAGCTTGGACTCAGCACCCACGCCCAGGGGAAACAGGCTGGCGACCACCATGAAAAAGATCAGCGGCGTGAGGACTTCGCCCTTTTGGCGCATGCCCAGGGCAATTTCACGCTTGAGCAAGGCCAGCATGACCCGGCCTAAGCCCAGGGTTGGCAAAGTGGGGTTCATGAGGCTTGCAACTCCAGCATCTGCGCCGGGATGTCACCAATGGGTACGCGTTGGTGGCTGGTGACGACGGCCAGGCCACCTTGCTGCAAATGTGCGGCAATCAGGTCAGCCAGCATCCTTACGCCGGCTTCGTCCATGGCTACATAGGGCTCGTCCAGCACCCACAGCCGCGCTTGGCTCAAGGCCAGGCGCGACAGGGCGACGCGTCGCTTCTGACCTTGCGACAAATGTCTGACCAGTTGTGATGAGCGGCCGCGCAGCCCAAAACGTTTGAGCACCTGCTGGGTTTGGGTTGGGCTGATGGCGTGGCCTGACAGGGCGGTGGAAAACACCAGGTTTTCATGGACGGTCATGGATTCTTGCAGGGCGTTCAAGTGGCCCAGGTAGCAAAGGTCCTGGTGGTAGCTGTCGGTCTGGGTGTGAATGGGTTGGTCGTTCCAAAGAATCTGACCCGAGTCCACTGATGCCAAACCACACACCATGCGCAGCAGACTGGTTTTGCCGACCCCGTTGGCGCCCACCACGTAGAGCCAATGCCCCGAGGTCAAGGTGCAATCGACGTCCTTAAAAAGTTGTCGCCCGCCTTTGACACAGCCAAGCTTGGAGAAGGACAGGGATGCGGCGGTATTCAAGGATAGAGGGTCGCAAAAGCAAAGCGCTGATTATCCTATGCGCTGGCTTAACGCTTGCTGAGCTCAACAAACAGTGACCTTGCTGGCTGCTTGTCTGTCACTCAACATAGCCAGTGACCCATAAAAACGGCTGCAGCCCTTAGGGGGAAACCGACAATAGCTCCTGAAATAAGAGCGTGACCTAACGTGTGATGACGACTTTTTGGTACAGGCCACCAAAGTAGGTTTGTTTGTCCACCTTCAGATGGGCGCACTCAGTGGGCAACCAGTCGGTGATCTGGCCGTTCCACAAGTCCATGGCGAAGGGTTCCAGGGTGGTCAAAATCGGCACCATGATGTAGCGAAACGGGCTGCTGGCTTGTGGCTTGTGGTAGTCCACAAACACCAATTTGCCACCCGGTTTGGTGACACGCAGCGCCTCTGAAATGGTTTTGCGGCGCACATCGGCAGGCATTTCATGCAATAAAAAGAACACCAGCACGGCATCTTGACTGGCATCGTGGAAGCTCAGGTGCGAGGCGTCTTGCTGCAGGATGCTGACCTGGCGCTTGTCTTGCAACTTGCTGTGCAGATTTTTGATTTGCACCGGCGCGACATCCACCACATTCAAGTGGCCTTGCGGGCCCAGGCGCTTGACCAACTGTTGCGTGAAGTCGCCATACACACAGGCCACTTGCAACAGTTGCCCGTTGAGTGCATCGCTCAGTTCGGCGAGCGCGAGGTCGCGCAGGCGCGAAAAATTACCCCACAAAATCAGGTTCACCAGCCATTGGCGTTCAAACACACGCACGGCGTTGGGGTGGGTATAGGCCCACCAGTAGGTTTTTTCTAGGTACTCAGGAACAACGACAGGGGTACAAGTGCCAGCACCGCTGGCGGCCCAGGATGCCTCCTGCTGGAGGACATCGGGTTTTTTAAAACTCATAAATTAACCTTGATCGCCAATGATTCCGTTGAGAACCATAAAGTGATAGAGATGGATAAAAATACACGTCATGGCGGAGTGCATCGCCCGGTGCTCAGTCCCATGAGGTTAACAGAAGCCAGCCAAGCCCGGTCGCACCGCCCCCAAGATAGCCATTTTCATCTACTGGTGAACAAGGGATTGAGTCGTGCATGCCTTTTGGGTGGGTGATTCGCGAGCCCCGCGTTTACTTGAGCAAACCTTCTGCCCGCAAGGCCGCTTGCACCGCTGGCCGCGCACCCACACGTGCCATGAAGGCCCCCAAGTTTGCCAGGCCGGAAATGTCCACGCCGACATGTTTTCCCCAGCCAGCCACCACAAACAGGTAGGCGTCGGCGACAGTAAAGGTGTCACCCATCAGGTAATTTTTGCCCGCCAGTTCGCCATCGAACCATTGCAGGCGTGACACCAGCCGCGCTTTGGCCATGGCTTTGGCTTCATCGGGCATACCCGGCGTGAACAGCGGCGAGAAGCCCTTGTGCAACTCGGTGCCGATGGTGTTGAGCCATTCTTGCAACTTGTAGCGTTCCCAGGTGCCGTTGGCCGGCGCCAGTTGCTTGTCGGGTGCCTGATCGGCGATGTATTGAACAATGGCCGGGCCTTCGCGCAATTGCCGCCCGTCGTCGAGCACCAGCAGGGGCACGTAGCCCAGCGGATTGATGGTGTAGTAGTCGGTGCCGTCTGCCAGCTTGTGGGTCTTGGTCGGGGCGGCGATGGCCTCAAAAGCCAGACCGGATTCCTGCAAAACAATGTGCGGCGACAGTGAGCATGCGCCTGGCGAGTAGTAGAGTTTCATGGCGGTCTCCAAGGGATCAGGGTGTGGATTGAATGGCGAAAGGTGGCAGGGACAAGGCGTAACCGAATCCCTGGACGGTGGACCTTAGCCGACAAGCCGTGTCATTGCTTGAATGAGGTTATTTGCTACAGATAATGTAGCTATAAGCGCTTATTGGGTATGGGCTATCGGCCATTTACAGATGTAAGACTTTGGCGACCGGGTGGTGCCGTAGCCGGAAGGCGTCGGGCATGCCCGAGCCCAACAGTGGGCGCAAGTACATACGAAATGCATCGGTCACATCGGTGCCGTTAGCGGTGATGAACTCGTCTTCCATGGTGCGTGTTTTGCCAGCCACCGAACTCAGCGGCAGCAACTCGTAGTCGACCGAATAGAAGCCCGTGCGCTTGATGGCCACCGAGCCATCCTGGCTGCCCCACATGGCAAATTGCACGGCTTTTTCACCCACTTCGCGGGCTTCACGCTGATCCACATCGGAAACACAGCCGATGAAGGAACGCTGCATGTAGCCAAAGGTGTCGCCGCGCACGCGCTTGATCTTGAGCTTGGATTTGATCTCTTCACACAACAGGTCGGCCAGCGCCCCGTTGCCCGACAACTGCACATTGCCGTGGGCGTCATGTTCCAGGCTTTTGGCCAACAGTGTCGCAATGGCGGTGCCCGAGGCGTCATGGATGCCTTCGGACACGGCAATGACACAGCGGCCATATCGCTCGTAGGTGGCCTTGACGTCAGCCAGAAACTTCTCCAGAACAAAGGTGCGCTCAGGCAGGTAAATCAAATGCGGGCCATCGTCCGGGAATTTCTTACCGAGGGCCGACGCTGCTGTCAAAAACCCTGCGTGACGCCCCATGACCACGCCCACATAAACGCCTGGCAGGGCCGCGTTGTCCAGGTTGGCGCCGGCAAAGGCCTGCGCAACAAAGCGTGCGGCAGAGGGGAAGCCGGGGGTGTGATCGCTGCCCACCAGATCGTTGTCAATGGTTTTGGGAATGTGAACGGTGCGCAGCGGGTAGTTGGCAGCCTGGGCCTCTTCGCTGACGATGCGCACGGTGTCGCTGGAGTCGTTGCCACCGAT
>JAIFMR010000081.1 GCA_020048255.1 Rhodoferax sp.
ACCTGATTTTTCTGGTTGAGCAGGACGATGCCGACGTTCGGCCTAAAGCCGTCTCGGTCAAGCATAATCAAACCCCAATTTTTAAATTGGGTCCATTATGCACAGCACGGGCTTTGCATCAAGAGCAACAACCCTGACTTATCGCCGGATTCCAGCCATGAAAGCTTCCCAGTTCTTTATTTCCACCCTCAAAGAAGCACCAGCCGATGCCGAAGTGGTCAGCCACAAGTTGATGATGCGTGCCGGCATGATCAAAAAGCTCGGTGCCGGTATTTACACACTGATGCCCATGGGCCTGCGTGTGGTGCAAAAAGTAGAGCGCATCGTGCGCGAAGAAATGAACCGCGCCGGTGCGGTGGAGCTGAGCATGCCGGTGGTGCAGCCGGCCGAGCTTTGGCAAGAAACCGGTCGCTTCGAGAAAATGGGGCCGGAGCTGCTGCGTATTGCCGACCGACACGGCAATGACTTTGTGGTGCAGCCCACCAGCGAAGAGGTGATTACCGACATTGCTCGCCAGGAAATTCGCAGCTACAAGCAGTTGCCGAAAAATTTTTACCAGATCCAGACCAAGTTCCGCGACGAGCGCCGGCCGCGCTTTGGCTTGATGCGCGGGCGCGAGTTCATCATGAAAGATGCCTACAGTTTTGACCGCGACCAGGCCTCCGCCAAAGCCAGCTACCAAGTCATGGCACAGGCCTACCGGCGTATTTTTGACCGCTTTGGCTTGACCTACCGCGCAGTGGCGGCGGACAGTGGCGCCATTGGAGGTGATTTGAGTGAGGAGTTTCAAGTGATTGCCGCCACCGGCGAGGACGCCATCGTCTATTGCCCAGGCAGCGATTACGCCGCCAACATGGAAAAAGCCGAGGCATTGGCGCCAACCAGCCCACGCGCTGTGGCAAGCCAGCCCATGACAAACACGCCGACACCGGGCAAATCCACTTGCGCCGATGTGGCCGAGCTGCTGGGTGTGCCCTTGCAAACCACCGTCAAATCGCTGGTGCTGGCCACTGACACGGTGGGCGACAAGGGTGAAGTGCTGAAAACCCAGGTCTGGCTGCTGCTGCTGCGCGGCGACCATGACATGAACGAAGTCAAGGTGGGCAAGTTGCCGGGCCTCGCTGCTTTCCGCTTTGCCACGGTGCCTGAAATTGAAGACCACTTTGGTTGCAAGCCCGGTTACCTCGGGCCCTTGAACTTGAAGAAGCCCGTCAAGCTGGTGGTAGACCGTGAGGTGGCGGTCATGAGCAACTGGATTTGCGGTGCCAATGTGCCTGACTTTCACATCACCGGCGTCAATTGGGGCCGTGACCTGCCAGATCCCGAAATGATCGCCGACCTGCGCAACGTGGTTGCGGGTGACGCATCACCTGACGGAAAAGGCGTGCTGGCGATTGAGCGTGGTATTGAAGTGGGTCACGTTTTTTACCTGGGCACCAAGTACAGCGCCGCCATGAAGGCCACGTTTCTGGACCAGAACGGCAAGCCACAGTTCATGGAAATGGGCTGCTACGGCATAGGTATCACCCGTTTGCCAGCGGCGGCCATTGAGCAAAACCATGACGAACGCGGCATCATCTGGCCGGATTCGCTGGCGCCGTTCACGGTGGTGATTTGCCCCATCAACGCGGATCGTTCTCCGGAGGTGAAGGCCGCCTCAGACGCCCTGTATGCCGAGTTGCTGGCCGGTGGGGTCGATGTGATACTGGACGACCGGGGCGAGCGCCCTGGCGCCATGTTTGCCGACTGGGAACTGATCGGTGTGCCGCACCGCGTCAACATCGGTGACCGCGCTCTGAAAGAAGGCAACGTGGAATACCAGCATCGCCGTGATGCTGCCGCTACCGCCGTGTCGCTGGCAGACATTGCCAGCCTGTTGCTGTCCAAACTCAAGGGGTGAATGCGACAAGTGAATGCCGATGGTGGTCAAGAGTCCCAAGCATCGTTATGATGCCGCTCTGATATGCGTACCCGGCGTGACATCCTTCTCAGCGCTTTAGGCTTCAAGCCCTTGTGGGCTAGCCTTTCTTTGCTCCAAATGTCAGAGCAATCCTGGGCCGGTGGGCAAGTTGAAGAGCCCCTGGTGGACTCGGTACGCACGGCGCTCAGCTCAGCCATTGCCAACCATGCACCCCCGGTTCCGGAGTTTTCTGATACCGAGTCGCGTCTACGCTACCTGCGCTGGATGGGTGCCACCAGTGAACGGCTGAAGAAAAAGAAGCCGGATTGGGCCACCCGCCAGGAGTTTTTGCAGACCGTCTGGTACGAAAGCAAGCGTGCCGGGCTGGATGTGGCCTTGGTGCTGGGCTTGATCCAGGTCGAGAGCAATTTCCGCAAATTTGCTGTGAGCAGTGCCGGCGCGCGCGGTTACATGCAGGTCATGCCGTTCTGGACCCGGGTGCTGGGCGATGGTGATGCCGGCAAGCTGTTTCACATGCAAAGCAATCTGCGCTTTGGATGCGTCATCTTGCGCCACTATTTGGAACGTGAGCGCGACGATCTATTTTTGGCGCTGGGCCGCTACAACGGGTCGCGCGGCAGGGCACCTTACCCAGACGCAGTGCTGGGTGCAAGGCGTCTCTGGGAGGTTTGATGGCCAGTGGTCTTCAGGCTGCGCTGGTTCCCAGCATGGACTGCAACTCACCGCTTTCATACATCTCCATCATGATGTCGGAGCCACCCACGAATTCGCCCTTGAGGTAGAGCTGAGGAATGGTGGGCCAGTTGCTGTAGTCCTTGATACCGGCACGAATTTCAGCGTCATCCAGCACATTGACCGTGGCAATCGACTTGGGTTCGACGCCGCAAGCCTTGAGAATTTGCACTGCCCGGCCTGAAAAACCGCATTGCGGGAAGCTGGCTGTGCCTTTCATGAAAAGCACGATGTCGTTTTGCTTGACCAGGTCGTCGATGCGTTGTTGTGTGTCGCTCATGTCAAAAAGTCCTCAAATTAAGGGTGCGATTATTTCATCTTTGCTGATGTGCCGGCCCGGATGACCCTGTTACTGGCAGGGTTGACCAAGTCGTTATGCAACTGGCTCAATAGTGCGGCGGCAAGTCGTCGCGCAAGCCGCGTGGTGCTACCCCGTCTACCGTGGCAGGCTGTCTCAGGCGCAGCACCTCGCGGGTCAATAGGTCAATTTGATCTTGCTGGCGGGTGATGATCTGCTCGAGCTTGTCGACCAGGTCCTCGGTGTAGCTGGCCTTGATTTCCAGTTGGGTCAGTCGGTCAGTCAAATCATTGTCAGGTTGGTTCATGGTGTGGGCGGGCGGGGCGCCCGTTCTGTATGGAAGGGGTTGGCTCAACTCAGGGGCTTTTGGCCACCGCTGCAACGCTCGATATCTGCCAGATCTCGGCGCGATTGCACCTGGGCAAAGCCCTGTTGGGTCAACAAGCCGCGCACGGCGGCAGCCTGTTCATAGCCGTGCTCCAGCAGCAGCCAGCCACCGGGCTTTAGGTGCGCTGTTGCACCGGCAATGATTTTGCGCAAATCGTCAAGTCCGTCTGCGCCACTGGCGAGGGCTTGCAGGGGCTCAAACACCAGGGCAGCCAAATGCGGGTCATGCTCAGTGATGTAGGGCGGGTTAGACGTGATGCAGTCAAACAGCGGCGCATCTGTTGCCAGAGCCTGCCACCAAGAGCCTTGACAAAACTGCACGGGCAAGTTCAACCGCTGTGCATTGGCGGCAGCCACTGAGAGTGCTGCTGGACTTTGGTCGGTAGCCCAGACTTGGGTTTGCGGGCGTGTGGCCTTGAGCGCCAGGGCAATGGCGCCACTGCCCGTCCCCATGTCCAGCACCACAGACGCCTTGCAGGGTTGCTCGTTCAGAATGTCCAGCGCCCAGGTCACCAGGGTTTCGGTGTCGGGGCGTGGCACCAGCACATCGGCGGTGACGTGCAGGTCCAGTCCATAAAACGCTTTGTGACCCGTCAGATAAGCCAGCGGCTCGCCCGCTAAACGCCGTTGCGCCAAGGCCGTCAAGGTTTGCGCCAAGTCCAGCGGCAAGGCGTCGGTGTCGTGCGCCAGCAGCCAGCCGCGCTGGGTCTCGGAGATACCCAAAACGTGCAGCAGCAAGAGTTGCGCGTCCAGCCGGTCCAGCCCCTGCGTTTGCAGGGAGGACAGGCTGTGCGCAAGCGTCGTGTTGTTTGACATTAAAGCGCTATCTTTAACATAGCTGTTAGCGCTTTCTGGACCTCGGCTAGAGGCCAATTTTTCATATAAAAGTTCAAGCGTTGAGTTCCAGCGCCGCCAGCTGCGTGGCGGCTTCATGCGCTTGTAGCGCGTGGATCACATCGTCCAGATCGCCTTCCATGATGGTCAGCAGCTTGTACAGCGTCAGGTTGATACGGTGGTCGGTCAGGCGACCCTGCGGGAAGTTGTAGGTGCGGATACGGTCACTGCGGTCGCCACTGCCCACCAGACTCTTGCGCTCGGCCGATTCTTTGGCGGCGCGCTCACTGCGGTCTTTTTCCTGAATACGGGCGGTCAGAACCTTAAGTGCTTGCGCCTTGTTGCTGTGCTGACTGCGCCCGTCCTGGCATTCGGCGACGATGCCGGTTGGCAGGTGGGTGATGCGCACGGCTGAGTCAGTTTTATTGATGTGCTGGCCCCCGGCACCGCTGGCGCGGTAGGTGTCAATGCGCAGGTCACTCGGGTTGATTTTGATGGCCTCAGCCTCGTCCGGCTCGGCCATCACGGCGATGGTGCAGGCGCTGGTGTGTATGCGGCCCTGGGTTTCGGTCACCGGCACGCGTTGTACGCGGTGGCCGCCCGACTCAAACTTGAGCGCGCCATAAACCTGCTCACCCTCAATGCGCAGCACCAATTCCTTGTAGCCGCCCAATTCGCTGGCCGACTCGCTGATGATCTCGTGTTTCCAGCCCTTGCGGTCGCAATAGCGCAAGTACATGCGCGCCAGGTCCGCCGCGAACAAGGCGGACTCGTCACCCCCGGTGCCGGCGCGGATTTCAACAAAGGCGGGCCGCGCATCGTCCGGGTCTTTGGGCAGCAGCATGCGTTGCAACTCGGCCTCCAGTTGCTGCAGTT
>JAIFMR010000154.1 GCA_020048255.1 Rhodoferax sp.
ACGTTCAAGGCCACTGCGCGCACATGGCCGAGCCCTTGCTGGTGGTTGATGCCATGCGTGAATTTGTCAGCGCTTAGCGCTGGCCGGGGCAGCCCATGCTTGCATTTGACCTGCTGCCCTGCCCGGCCATGGTGACCGATGGGGGAGGCATGGTGCAGAAAGTGAATCAGGAGTTGTGTCGGATCATCGGCGGTGAAAAGGCGGCCTGGGCCACGCAATCCATGGACCTCATGTTCCCGCTGGCGAGTCGGATTTTCCTGCAGACGCATGTGTGGCCCATGGTGCTGCGCGAGCAGCAGGTCCGTGAAATCCGATTGCAGCTCCTGACCAGTCAGGGTCAAAAATTGCCAATCTTTGTGAATTGCCAGAAAACCACCCAAGACGGGGTCGATCACTTCATTTGGGTTCTTTTTGTCTCTTTGGAGCGAAGCCGCTACGAACAAGAACTGCTTGAACTCAAGCAAAGGGCGGAGGTGGTTGCGGCAGAATTGACATCCAGCGAACGCTTCATACGCACCGCGTCAGATGCCTTGCCCAGCTTGATGGCGTACTGGGACACGCAACTTATCTGCCGTTTTGCCAATAAGTCTTATGTCGAGTGGTATGGCAAAGCGCCCGCCGAAATCGTTGGTGTGCCCATGCTCGCGATCATTGGGGAGCGCCTTTTCCAGCAGAACCAATCGGTTATTGCGCAAGCCTTGGCGGGGCAGTGGACTACGTGCCAGACATCGATGCGAAAGGCGTCGTCAAAGGTTTTTTTGCGCTGGTGACCAACATCACCCGCTTGCGCGAAGCAGATGTCGCCATCCGCCTTTCTGCAAGTGTGTTTGAGGCCACCTCAGAAGGCATCTTGGTGACAGATACATCCGCCCAGATTGTTTCTGTCAACCCTGCTTTCTCAGCCCTGACCGGCTATTCTGCCGATGAAGTCATTGGCCAAAATGCACGCCTTTTGAAATCTGGTCGCCACGAAACCGCTTTTTTTACAGAGATGTTCCAAAAGTTGAGCCGTGACAAGTTATGGAAAGGCGAGGTGTGGAGCAAGCGAAAGGACGGAAACATCTACCTGCAACAGCTGTCCATCTCCGCCCTCTGCGATGAGGGCGGACAAGTTGTTCGCTACGTCGGTCTGTGCTCGGACATCACTGAGAAATGGGACAAAGAGCAAGTGATTCGCCACATGGCTTTGCATGACGGGCTCACAGGGCTACCCAACCGTGCGTTGCTCATGGAGCGACTGGGTCAGTTGATCGCCATGGCGCGTCGAGATTCACGTCAAATCGCGCTGATGTTTCTTGATTTGGATGGATTTAAAAAGGTCAATGACACTCTGGGTCATGCCATCGGCGACCAGGTGTTAAAGACCGTCGCCGCGCGCTTGTTGGGTTTGTTGCGCGCGTCCGACACTGTGGCCCGATTCGGTGGTGATGAATTCGTTGTTTTGTTGGACAACCCTGAATCCCATGACAGCATCGCCATGGTGGGTACGCGCATGATCGACGTGTTGAATGTACCCATGCAGTTGGGGTGCAGCAGCGCGCAGGTGGGCACGTCCATCGGAATTGCAGTGTTTCAGGACCCAGCCGACTCAGCGGAGTCGCTGCTCAAACGGGCGGACGAAGCGATGTATGCAGCCAAAGCAGTGGGCAAAAACGTGTGTCGTTTTGCGACATCGAGTTGATCTGCTGCCTCGGATAGCAACGCATCTTGAACACCTTCCCTCGTTTTGCCCGCACCGCTTTTTTGATCTGCCTTGTTCTTCTCGGGCAAGTCGGTTGCGCGCAGCACCCATCGCCTGCTACGCAGGCGCCGCGTGGCGCTTGGGCGACCGCGTCCCGGCATTCGGCGGGCATCGCGCCAGACCCGGTGCAACACGCCGATGTGGCCATCGTACAGGTCTACGCCGCACCCACCTACGGCTGGCGCGGCTACTTTGCGGTGCACCCCTGGATCATCTACAAGCGCCGGGGTGACACCGCATACACCCGTTATGACGTGGTGGGTTGGCGTGCCCCGCAGGTGCTGCAACGCAACTATGCCGTGCCGGATGGGCTTTGGTACGGCTCCACCCCTGAGCTGTTGGTGCATCACCAGGGCGTCGACCTGGATCACCTCATCGACGACATTGAAGCCGCCGTCGCCAGCTACCCTTTTGCTAACCAGTACCTGAGCTACCCTGGCCCCAACAGCAACACCTTTCTGGCGCACATTGGTCGGCAGGTGCCCGCGCTCAAGCTGGACTTGCCCGCCAACGCCATTGGCAAGGACTACCGGGCGCTGACCGACCCAGTGGGGGTCTCCACCACCGGTAGCGGTGTGCAACTGAGTCTTCTGGGCTTGCTGGGTGTGTCTGTGGGGTGGCAGGAAGGGCTGGAATTCAATCTGCTGGCGCTCAATTTCGGCTTGGACCTCAACCCCCCGGCGTTGCGGCTGCCGCTGCTGGGGCGTTTCGGGTTCAAGGACATCAGCGCGTCCATTGCCGTCCAACCCACATTGCTGCCGTCGACAAGCCTGGCGCCAAATGTTGCACCCGTTGCCAGATGATCAGGAGTAAACTTTCATCAGAACATAAGCCGACGCGAATACCATGGTGAGCAACCCAAGTTGCCAACGCAGTGGATACAACAAGCGCTGAGTTGGAAGGCCATTGCTCCTTCGTAGAGGGGCTCCCTCGATGTTTGGTTTTATGAGTCCAATGTGCCTTTAGCCTGCGTAGATATTGAGTTCTAAGCTATCAAAGTTATTTGTAACAAACGGCTGTATGCATTCAAAAGTTTCCCCGTGGCGCTCACTTAAATCACGTATCACCGTGTTGATGTTGGTCGTTTTTGCGCTGGGCATTTGGTCACTCTCCTTCTTTATCAACCGCAGCCTGCAAACTGACATGGTGCGGCTGCTGGGAGCGCAACAGTTTTCGGTTGTGACGACAGTGGCCAACGAGGTCAACAACAACTTGGCCGAACGCCTGCAGGCCTTGGAAGCCGTTGCCAAACAAATGGATGCAGACCTGCTGGGCCGCCCGGCGTCCCTGCAAACCCTCCTTGAGCAGCGCCCTTTGCTGCAACTGCTTTTCAATGGCGGTGTCTGGGTGGCGGGACTGGATGGCACGGCCATTGCCGATGTGCCGATCTCGGCAAATCGCCTTGGCGTCAATTACATGGAGAGAGATTTCATTGCGGTCCCGCTCATGGAGGGCAAAGCGGTCATCGGCCGCCCGCTCATGGGCAAGCAGCTCAAAGCCCCTGTTTTTGCCATGACCGTGCCGATCCGTGACGCTCAGGGCCAGGTGATCGGTGCGATGGTCGGGGTGACCAACCTGGGGAAACCCAATTTTCTGGACGCGCTGACGCAGGGCACTTACGGCAAGTTGGGCGGTTATGTTCTGGTCGCACCGCAGCACCAGCTCATCGTCACGGCGTCTGATGCATCGCGCATCATGCAGCAGATCCCAGCCCCCGGTGCCAACAAGATGTTTGACCGCTTTATGCAGGGCGATGAAGACCACGGCTTGGCCATCAGTTCCAAAGGCGTGGAGCAGATTGTTGCCGCCAAGAGCGTCCCGGTGGCGGGTTGGTTTCTGGCTTTGTCGGTGCCGACAGCAGAGGCCTTGGCCCCCTTGCGTATCCAGCAACAGCGCTTGCTCTGGGCCACGCTGGCGTTGACCTTGCTAACCGGTGCACTGACCTGGTTGGTGCTGCGGCGCCAACTCGCACCCGTGGTCGAGACGGCGCAGGCCATGGCGGCGTTGGCCGATTCAACGCACATTCCGCAACCGTTGCCTAGCACGCATCCAGACGAGATCGGGCTGTTGGTCGCCGGCTTCAACCGCATTTTGCAGACCTGGACGCAGCGCCAAGCGGAACTGCAAGCCAGCGAGCAGCAATACCGCTCTTTGCTTGAGAATCTCTCAGCCGGCGTGGTGGTGCACCGCCCGGACACCTCCATCAGCCTGTCCAACCCGATGGCGTCCTCGCTCCTGGGGTTGACGCAGGACCAAATGCTGGGCAAGACCGCCCCTGACCCTGACTGGTGCTTCCTGAGGGACGATGCAACGCTGATGCCGTTGGATGAATATCCCGTCAACCTGGTTTTGGCGTCAGGCAGTCCCCTGCAAAATTATGTGCTTGGTGTGCGTCATCCGCGGCGTTCGGAGCCGACCTGGTTGATTGGCAATGCCTTTCCGATGCGGGATGCACAGGGCAAGCTGTCTCAGGTCATCGTGACATTTACCGACATTACCCAGCGCAAGCAGGCCGAGGCAGCCTTGCGTGAAAGTGAGGTGCGCTTTCGCACCATGTTTGAGCTGACGCCTGACGCCATCGTTTTGCATCGCGAAAACAAGCTGATCTTTGTCAACCCGGCCGCAGTGGCCATGTTCGGTGCCACATCTGAAAACGACATGATCGGTCGGTCCATCTCGGACTTTATCCATCCGGACGACCTCACCATCGTGCTGGCTCGGATCCAGTCCGGACTTGACGTCGGCAAAGCAGTGCCCGCGGGAGAGTCTCGCTATGTCAAGATCGATGGCACGACCTTTCATGCGGAAGCGCAAAGCCAGGTGATTGTGCTGGAGGGGGTGCCGACGTTCCTCTCCACCTTGCGGGACATCACTGAGCGCAAGCAGGCACAGGCCAAACTCAAGCTGGCTGCCGGCGTGTTTACCCATGCGCTGGAGGGCATCATGATCACCGCGGCCGATGCCACCATCATTGATGTCAACGATGCTTTTACTCGTATCACCGGTTATAGCCGTGAGGATGCGATTGGCCAAAACCCGCGCATTCTCAGTTCCGGGCGGCATGACAGTCATTTCTATGCGGGCCTGTGGGGCGCTTTGCTGGAGTCTGGCCATTGGAGCGGTGAAGTCTGGAACCGGCGCAAAGATGGCGTGGTGTTTGTGGAGATGCTGACCATCAGCTCGGTTCGTGACACGCAGGGCCACACGCATCAATACGTGGCCCTGTTCTCGGACATCACCGCCAGCAAAGAACATCAAAGCCAGCTGGAACACATCGCCCACTTTGATGCGCTCACCAACCTGCCCAACCGTGTGCTGCTGGCCGACCGGCTGCAGCAAGCCATGAGCCAGGCAACGCGGCGCCAGCAGCAGCTGGCAGTGGCCTACCTGGATCTGGATGGCTTCAAGACCATCAACGACCGTCACGGCCATGAGGCCGGCGACCAGGTACTCATCACGCTGGCCCATCGCATGAAAGAAGCGCTGCGCGAGGGCGACACCATGGCCCGCTTGGGCGGCGACGAGTTTGTGGCGGTGCTGATTGACCTGGAAGACACTTCGGCCAGTTTGCCACTGCTTCAGAGGCTGTTGGCGGCTGCGGCATTGCCGGTGCAGCTGGGCGATCTGAGCTTGCAGGTGTCGGCCAGCCTGGGCGTCACGTTTTATCCGCAGGCGCAAGACATTGATGCCGACCAACTCCTGCGCCAGGCCGACCAGGCCATGTACCAGGCCAAAGTGGCGGGCAAGAACCGCTATTGCGTGTTTGATGCCGCGCAGGACAGCAGCATTCGCGATCACCACGAAAGCCTGGAGCGCATTCGCCAGGCATTGGCGCGCCGCGAGTTTGTGCTGCACTACCA
>JAIFMR010000142.1 GCA_020048255.1 Rhodoferax sp.
TAAATCACATCCACACGCTGCGGGCCGCGGGTGGTCCGCATGTAACAAAAGCCGTCCTTGACAAACAGGTCTTGCCCTTCCACCAGCTCAATACCCATCTGCTGCGCCAAAAACGCGTGCTCGAAATAGGCGCTGTTGTACATGCCGGGCGTGAGCACCACCACAGTGGGCTCGGCGGTGGTGGGCGGGCTGCTGGCACGCAGGGTTTCCAGCAACAGGTCGGGGTAATGGGCAATGGGCGCGACACGGTGAGCGCTGAACAGGTCAGGAAAAAGCCGCATCATCATCTTGCGGTCTTCCAGCATGTAACTCACACCGCTGGGCACACGCAGGTTGTCTTCGAGCACGTAATACTCACCGTTGCCCTTGGCATCGGGCGCGCGCACGATGTCAATGCCCGAAATTTGCGAGTACACGTTGTTGGGCACATCCACACCCATCATCTCGGGGCGAAATTGTGCGTTTTGCTCGATCTGCTCGCGCGGAATCAGGCCGGCCTTCAAAATCTCCTGGTCGTGATAGACGTCGTGCAGAAACCGGTTCAGGGCGTTGACGCGCTGCTCCAGGCCCCGTTCCATGCTGGACCATTCGTGCGCCGGGATGATGCGGGGAATCAGGTCAAACGGAATCAGCCGCTCGGTACCTGCACCGTCCTCGTCCTTGTCACCATAAACCGCAAAGGTGATGCCAACCCGGCGAAAGATCATTTCAGCTTCTTCGCGACGCTTGGCCATCATGTCGCCAGGTTGGCGCGCCAGCCACTCGTCGTAAATCTTGTAGTGATCCCGAATCTGTGCACCATGAGTAAAAAACTCGTAGGGCAACTGGGTGTACATCTCGTCAAATTTCTGCATGAGTTTCTTCTCCTGTACAAAGCATAGCAAGCTTTGGGCCATTACCGGCAACTTACGCGAGTGTTCGATCAAGGCACCCGGTGATGCCAATAACGTTGATCATGCCTGCGCTGGCACTGGACTTGGGTCGATTGCCAGGATTGCCAGGTCATGGCACCGCAATGGGGCGAATCCAGCACATTCACACCGCGCTCAGCATATCGCACCAAAACAGGGCCAACTGGATGGCCAAAGCGATTTCTGTAGCCCGCCTGCACCAAGGCGATGCGCGGCTGCACCGCGTCCAAAAACTCAGCACTGCTCGAGGTCTTGCTGCCGTGGTGTGGCACTAACAGCACATCGGCCCGCAAACCCGACGCCTCCTGCGTACGGGTGGGCGCCGTTTGCTGCACCAAACGCAGCTCTTGGGCTTGTTCAATGTCCCCTGCCAACAGGACCACCTGCCGAGCCGTCGAGATGCGCAGCACACAGCTCATGGCATTGGTTTTGTGCACCGGCCCATAGTCAGCGGCCTGCGGGTGCAACACCTCAAAGTCCACGCCGTCCCACTGCCACTTCTGGCCCGCTTCACAACGTTTGGCCGGGCGCAGCTGCTGCAAGGCGTTGTCGTCTTCGACAGAGCTCAACAAGTCCGCCTGGGGCTGCATTGTCAACACCGCTGCCGCGCCCCCGGTGTGGTCACTGTCACGGTGGCTCAACACCAAACGGTCCAAGCGCACCCCCAGCGCACGCAACAAGGGCACCAGCACGCGGTGACCTGCATCACTCTCGCGGCTGAAACGCGGCCCGGCGTCGTACAGCAGCGCATGCTGCGCCGTGCGCACCAAAACCGCGTTGCCTTGCCCAATGTCTGCTGCCAACAGCTCAAACTCAGCGGGTGGTGGCAGCGGAGCCTGCCACTGCAACACCGGCATCAGCAGCGGCAGCCCACACAGGCGCAAACTCCAGGGCAAGCGCATGGCTAAAAAAACCCCCCCCAACACTCCGGCAACGCCGGCCCACACCGGTGCTTGGGCCACCGACACCACCGCCCAAGGCCAAGCTGCGAGCCAGCGCAACACCGTGCCCAGAACACCCAGGGCCCAGCCTGCCCCGTCCCACAGTGCCGGCGCCAGCGTACCCAACATGGCCAACGGCGTCACCAGCAAGGTCACCCACGGAATCGCCAGGGCGTTGGCCAACAAGCCCACCACCGAGACCTGGCCGAACAACAACAGGGTCAGGGGGGTCAGCGCCAAGGTGATCACCCATTGCTCCCGCAACATCTTGACTAATCGGCCACTAACCCTTGTTCCGTCAGCGCTGACAGCTTCTGAATCCGTAGCAAACAACACCCCGACTGCGACAAAGCTCAACCAGAAGCCGGCCTGCAGCATGGCCCAGGGGTCTACCGCCACCACCACCGCGCAGGCCAGCAGCCACACCTGCGGCCAAGGCCAACGCAACCCCGCTAACCGCAGTGCCAGCACCGTGGCCAACATCAGCACCGTGCGTTGCGCGGGCACGCCCCAGCCGCTGAACAGCGCGTAGCTCAGGGCCAACCCCAGACCACCCAGCGCGGCCGCACTGGGTGCTGGCAGCGCCAAACACAAACGCTCAGAACGCCGCCATAACGCGCCCACCAAGCCGGCAGCCAACCAGGCAAACATGGTGATGTGCAGACCCGAGATTGACATCAAATGCGCGACACCGGTGGCGCGAAACACATCCCAATCGGCCCGCTCAATGGCAGCCTGGTCACCCACCACCAAGGCCGCGATCAAACCTGCCACCTGGGGATCAGCCACCTGCAGAAAAATGCGCTCACGCACCTGCTGGCGCGCCCACTCTATTGGGTGCAGCCAGGTCGTCGCCAAGCGTTGGGGTACGGGGTCTTTGGGGCCGGCACGCACATAGCCGGTGGCCTGCACACCTTGCTCCCACTGCCACAACTCAAAATCAAAACCATGCGGATTGATGCCGCCATGGGGCGCCTTCAGGCGCACCGTGAACTGCCAGCGCTCACCTGCCAGCAGGGGCTCTGGCATGCGCTGCAGTTCACCCATCAACTCACCTGGCCCATCACCCCGCGCAAACACGCCGGCGTACCAGGCCAACTCCAGTTTGCGTGGCAAGGCCACCTCTTGGCCGCCAAGTTGTGCTGACTCCAGATCGAAGCGGAATCGCAGGCCCCCTTCAAAGCGCTGCGGCAAAGCCGCCACCACACCGGTGACGGCGATGTCACGCCCCTGCAGTGCCGGCGCCAGCGCGCCACTGGCAAAGTAGCTGGCGCGCAAGCCCACCGTGCCAAACGCCAGCAGGGCCAGTGCCAGCGCATAAATCACTGCATACGCCGCTGCATACACCACTACACGCCGCTTGAAAAGACTTTTTTTGATAGCGAACAGCGCATGTATCACAAGGGCTACAAGCATAAAAGTACTGTAAACCACAGGGTCCCACAGGGTGGCTTGCTGCAACTGCAGCGCACTTCCCAGCAAGAGGCCGAGCAAGGCGGGGGCCAGGGTGGGTTCTCGCACAGCTACAGCGCACGCACCTGCGACAGATCGGGGCGCTCCTGCCAGGCGGCGAACTCGTCAGCCAGCTGGGCGCTGGCCGACACCGCGGCAGTCCACACCCGAATGCGGCCGGCCAGATCGTCACCGTAGCGCGTGAAATCAGTGCGATCGGGCAATTTGGCATTCGGTAGGGTTTGGACCCAGTCGGGGTCAGGCGCCAGCACGAGCATGTTGTCCAAAAAACCGGTGGCGTGGTGGCGCCAGCGCAGATGCTTGTCGAGCCAACCCGGAACCACACTTTTCTGAAAATGCGGATAGAGCACCAGCGATGCCTTGCTTTGCAAGCCATGATGGGCTGCAGCCCTTGTAGAATAAGCGCCTTCAGCTATCAAATGCATATCATGTGCAGCAGCCGACCAGTTCAGGTGCAGGTGGTAGTCGGTCACCCCGCCGTCCCAGTAAGCACCCGCCGGGGCGCCCACAATGTCATGCACCGCCTGCAACACAAACGGAATCGAACAACTGGCCCGCATGGCGGCGAGAAAATTAGCATCTGTCAAAGCCACCTGGCGCGTGGGGTAGTCGCTACGATCAAACGGCAAGGCGACAGACATCCCGAGCGCATCCATCATCTGACTGGAAAAGACCACGCGCTCAAGCCACATTCCCAGTGCGCGCCTGGATAACAAATTGCTCAAAAAAGCGCCCACGTAACCCAAGGCGGTACGCCAGGTTTGCTCACGCGCCAACAGTCCACGCCCATGCGAGGTCAACACATGCAGGCGATAGCGCGGGTGTTGCAATACCTCCTGGACCCGTCCGCCATAAAAAGCCTGCAAATTGTCACCAAACAAAGCGCTGACCCGCGCCGCAGCGGGCCGGCTTTCGCCCGGTAACAGCGCGTAATGCTGGCCAATGTAGTCACGTTCGAGCCGGTCAAAGGCGGCAACCGGCTGGTTCAAACAGGCGGTAGCCATGCGCCAGGCACCAATCGAGGCACCCACCAAGTCCACCGGTTGACTCGACTGCGCCAACCATTGGCCAAAAATGAACCGGTCCAAGGGCCCCAGAATCAAGCCCTTGGGGCCACCGGCAGCGCCGGCCACCGCACCAATGTCGCTGGCTTGCAGCCCGTGGTATTGCAAGTGCGCCAGAGCCAAAGGGCCAGCGTAGATGCGCAGTGCCGTTTTGGGCCGGTGTGTAGAAGGTGAAGCAGACATCGGTGAATACATCTTGATGACGTGAGACCACAGGGTATCACCACGCCGCAACGACGCGGTCGCACATCGATTGACATAGATCAAAGGACGCCACGGGCGTAGAATTTTTCAAAACTGTAAGGAAAAATGCCATGAAGTTCAGCGCCAAACTGGTCACGTTTGCAGCCATTCCCGCCATCTTCTTTGTCATTGGACTGGTCACCAGCATCGGCGCATTGATGCACACCCAGCGGGAGTTTGACAACTACATCCGCACTGAACAAGCCGTCGAGCGTGGCTTGGCCGAGATGTACGCACAAGGCCTGCAAATGGGTCAGGCGCTGCGCAATATTTTGCTCGACCCCAAAAACCCCAAGGCTTATGACAACCTGAAAGCGGCCCAGGCCGCTTACGACCAGGCCTTCACCAAGACACAGCAAAGTGCCCAGGGCAGTGCCTTTGAAGCACCCCTGGCACTGCTGCCGC
>JAIFMR010000127.1:0-21837 GCA_020048255.1 Rhodoferax sp.
CCAGCGAAGTTGCTCTCCGTTTGCGCGGCAAACACAAGGCCATTTACACGCCTCACGTCGATACCGGCGACTTCATCATCGTCACCAACGCGGCTCAGCTGCGCGTGACCGGTGCCAAGTCTCTGGACAAGATCTACTACAGCCACTCTGGTTACCCAGGCGGCATCAGTTCCACGAACTTCCGTGACATGCAAGCCAAATTCCCTGGCCGCGCTTTGGAAAAAGCCGTCAAGGGCATGCTGCCTAAAGGCCCTCTGGGCTACGCCATGATCAAGAAGCTCAAGGTGTACGGTGGTGCTGAGCACCCGCACACTGCCCAGCAACCCAAAGTGTTGGTACTTTAAGGAGCTCTCAATGATTGGTGAATGGAACAATGGTACCGGTCGTCGCAAATCCAGCGTCGCCCGTGTTTTCCTGAAAAAAGGCTCTGGCCAAATCGTCGTGAACGGCAAAGACATTCAAAAGTTCTTTGGCCGTGAGACCTCGATCATGATCTGCAAGCAGCCCCTGATGCTGACCAACCACGCTGAGACGTTTGACATCATGGTCAACGTGGCTGGCGGCGGTGAGTCGGGTCAAGCCGGTGCAGTGCGCCACGGTATTACCCGTGCCCTGATCGACTATGACGCCACCCTCAAGCCCGAGTTGAGCAAAGCTGGTTTTGTGACCCGCGATGCTCGTGAAGTGGAACGTAAAAAGGTCGGTTTGCACGGTGCTCGCCGTCGCAAGCAGTTCAGCAAGCGTTAATTTCGTCTGCACGATCTTTGCAGCCGCCCGAATGCAAGTTCTGGCGGCTGTTTACATTGTTAGACACCCAAAGACACCATGAGATTGCGTTTGTTGTTGCGGCGATTGACAGTGAGTGCCCCACGTATGGCGGTGCGCAGTGCCTTGCCGTGGCCTTTTCGCTGGGCCATGCTGGCCATCGTGGCGGGTTTTTGTGCCGCCATTGCCTTGTGGGCGTTTGAGTTTGGCAAGGACATTGCAGGCTTGGATTACGGCTCACAAGAACAACTGCAAAAACTTCACGCCGATAACGAAGCTTTGCGTACGCGTGTCGAGACTCTGACGGTAGAGCGCAACCAGGCGCAGTCGGTGGCGGGCACGGCAGATACCTTGTTGACCACGGAGAAAGTTGCGCATGACAAGTTGCTGGTGATCAACCGTCAGCTGGAGCTGGACAACCAGCGCATGAAAGCGGATTTAGGGTTTTTTGAGCAGCTGATTCCCGCAGCGGGCGCCAATGCCGGGTCGCTGGCGATTCGAGGGCTGCAGGCCGAGGCACTACCGTCAGGAGAAATTCGCTGGCAGGTGCTGGCGATTCAGGCCGCCAAAAACCCAGCTGAATTTGAGGGTCGCCTGGAGTTGGTTTTTGCCGGTGTCGCCAGCGGCAAACCTTGGTCTGGCAGCCCAGCGGGGGGGGCTTTGTCGATCAAGGTGAAACAATATGGCCGTCTTGAAGGGCTGTACCAGCCACCATTCCAAGGCGTGGTCAAAAGCGTCACTGCCAGAATTTTTGATGGAACGACGATGCGGGCAGCGCAGACTGTCAAACTGCCCTGATCTGGCGACTGTTCGTAGTCGCGTGGCTTTGCTTGCAAAACGATTTTTATGAAAAGGTGATCTATGTTCAACAGGAAAAAGCAACCGCCCATCAAAAGTCTGATCGCGCATGGAAGCCAGATTGATGGTCATTTCAGCTTTGCCGAGGGGCTGCGGGTGGACGGTGGTGTCAATGGCAACATCTCTAGCGTCGCCGAGCAACCCAGCATTTTGGTGATTTCAGAGTCGGCCGTGGTTACGGGCGAGGTCACGGCAGACCACATCATTGTCAACGGCCAGGTGAATGGACCGGTGCACGCGCGTGTCATGCTTGAGCTTCAACCCAAGGCCCGCGTCGTGGGTGATGTAACCTACAAGGCGCTCGAAATGCACCAGGGTGCCCTGGTGGACGGACGACTCAGCCCGATCGTGACAGGCGTTGAGTCTGTGGACAAACCCACACTCAAACTGGCGGCAAATAACCAGTGACGTCATACCCGACCAATTTGTTGTAGTATTTACCCATTCATTTGAACGGAGACACCATGAGCGCAGTAGCAGAAAACATCCAGACCGAGATGCCCGCCCCGATTTTGTTTACCGACAGTGCAGCCGCCAAGGTAGCCGACCTGATTGCTGAAGAGGGAAACCCCGACCTGAAACTGCGTGTATTTGTGCAGGGCGGTGGCTGTTCAGGTTTCCAATATGGTTTCACCTTTGATGAAATCACCAACGAGGATGACACCACCATGACGAAAAATGGTGTGTCCCTGCTGATTGATGCGATGAGCTACCAGTATTTGGTAGGGGCTGAGATCGACTACAAAGAAGATCTGCAGGGTGCCCAGTTTGTGATTAAAAACCCCAATGCCACCACCACCTGTGGTTGTGGCTCCAGCTTCTCAGCCTGATTTTCAAGCGGGGTAAATCGCCCCCAGAATACGCGGGCCAGCAGCGCCGGTGACACTGGGCAGGTTGCCTGGCTGGCGTGTAATGGCTTGCCGTGCCAGCCACGCAAAAGCTGCAGCCTCGACCTGCAACGGTGGCAGACCATGCTGTTCAGAGGTTTCAACCTTGACTGTGGGCAGGCCAACTCGCAAAGCTTGGAGCAAACTGTGATTGAAGGCTCCACCGCCACACACAATCAGTAATTTGCTCTCTTTAGAGTAGCTGTTGACGCAATCCACACAAGCGCTGGCGGTGAATTGGGTCAATGTGGCTTGAATGTCCTGGGGCGCGGCGTTGGCAAAGCGCTGGAGCTTTTCATGAAGCCAGCTCAGGCTGAAAAGGTCCCGGCCAGTACTTTTAGGTGGCGGTTGCGCAAAGTAAGGTTCACTGCGCAGCGATGCCAGCAACGTCGGAAGACACTGTCCACTGGCCGCCCAGGTACCTCCGTCATCAAAGGCTCGGCCCGTGTGACGCAGGCACCAGGCGTCCATCAGGGCATTACCGGGACCACAGTCAAAACCCAGCACGGGGTCCTCCGGTTTACCGGGTAGCACACTCAAATTGGCGATGCCTCCGATGTTCAGCACGGCGACTTGGGCGTGCGCCTGACCAAAGACCGAGCGATGAAAGGCCGGCACCAAGGGTGCGCCTTGCCCACCCGCTGCGATGTCACGGCTGCGCAGGTCAGCCACCACATCGATGCCGGTGGCCTCGGCCAGCAAAGCCGGGCTGTTCAACTGCAGGGTGTAGCCAGCGCCAGCTAAGGTGTTGGCAGAGCGCTGCGGTTGGTGGCGAACAGTCTGCCCATGCGCGCCAATGGCGCGAACCTGATCCGCCATGATGCCATTCGGTGCCACTTGCGTCAGCAGCTTGTCCACCACGTCGGCGTAGGCGGCGGCAATTTGATGGCCCGCCAATGCGGCGCGATGCAGTTCGTTGTCTGAAGGGGTGTTGAGTGCCAGCAATTCAGCCCGCAGCGGAGCGGGGAAGGGGGTTGATGCGCTGGCCAACACCTTGCGCAGTACGCCATCCGAGAAGTCGGCCAAGACACCATCCACCCCGTCCAGCGAGGTGCCTGACATCAAGCCGATGTACAGCTCCGACATGCCCGCCCGGCGCAGCGAACTTACTCGAATGAGGCGGTTTGTATGCTGGCCGCAGCCTGGAGTTCGCTTCTGACGTTGCCGGCCGCTTGTTTGAACAACGGCATGGCCCCATCGGGCACCGGAACCGTCTCGCTCTTTTGCGCCAGTGCCATCGGGTCATGCTGGACACCGTTGACGCGGACTTCAAAATGCAGGTGAGGCCCCGTGGCCCAACCGGTCGCTCCCACCAGGCCAATGTTCTCGCCCTGGCTGACATTTTGACCACGCCGCACCAGAATCTTGCTCAGGTGGGCGTACACGGTTTCGGTGTTGTTGCGGTGTTTGATGAACACCACGTTGCCAAAACCATTTTGTGCTCCGGCAAAAGTCACCACGCCATCACCGACGGTGCGTGCGGGGGTGCCGATACTGGCTGCAAAGTCCGTGCCCAGATGGGCGCGCCACTTTTGCAGAATCGGGTGAAAACGCATGGCAAAGCCGCTGCTGACCCGGGAGAATTGAACCGGTGAGCTTAAGAATGCACGCCGCAAGCTCTGACCATCGAGCGTGTAGTAGCCCCCCTTTGGTGGCTGGCCGTCGGCGTTTTGGCCTGGCGGAGTGAACCACATGGCCTGATAGGTTTTGCCCGCGTTGACGAACTCGGCACTCAGAACCCTGCCTGTGCGCAGCGGCTCGCCATCGCCCTCCAGAACTTCATAGACGACGTTAAAACGATCATCCTTGCGCAACGCGCGGCGAAAGTCGATATCGCCCGAGAAAATCTCGGCAAGCTGGGTGGCAATGGTGTCGGGCAGGCCGGCGTCGTCCGTGGCTGCGAACAACGAGGAACGAATCGTGCCGCTGGCCAGCCGCGACGATGCCACCAGTGGCGCCGACTCAAGGCGCGATACAAAGCTGTTGCCACTGCGCTCAATCAGCAGGCGCTTGAATTGGCCACTGTCGTCAGGGCTCCAGCGGGCACTGAGTTGGCCCAGGTGGTTAATGTCTAAGGTTTGCACCGTCAGATGGCGGCCGCTGCGCCCGACCAGGAGCTGACGGGCCAGGGGGTCGGTGCGCAAAAATTGGGCAGCTTGCGGGTCATCGACGCCGAGGCGGCGAAGCAGGGTGTCGGCCGTGTCGGTGCTGCGTGTGACGTCCGCTTCAAGCACCTGCTGTACCGGCAGTTGCGAGACATCCGGTCCCAAAGAAGCCAGTGCCCAAGCGCCACCACCGGCACCCAAAAACAGAGCTGCAACCAGGGCCGTGATTTGTTTGGGATGGTGGGCCAAGGTCTTGGCACTTGTAGCGAACAAAGCCTGGCTGTGATGAAAAATTCGAGAGATCAAGGGGATATCCTGTGAAGGGGTGTGTCGCCCAAGAACAACAAGTGCGTTGAAATTGAACATAAACACCCACTTAAAATCATGCAAAAAAACAGCGTTCGAGTATAAACCCGTCCCCATCGGATGCATCCATAAAAACCCTTATGACACCCTCCAAAAAACCTGAATTTTCTGTCTCTGATCGTGTGAAAGAGGCCCTGGCGGTGACTTTGCGTGGCTGTGAAGAACTGATTCCGCAAGACGATTGGCTCAAAAAGTTGGCCCGATCCGAAGCGACGGGGTCGCCCCTGCGCATCAAACTCGGACTGGACCCCACGGCGCCGGACATCCATATAGGTCACACCGTGGTGCTCAACAAGATGCGTCAATTGCAGGACCTGGGTCACACGGTGATATTTCTGATTGGCGATTTCACCACCCTGATTGGTGATCCGTCAGGGCGCAACACGACGCGTCCGCCCCTGACGCGCGAGCAAATCGAAGTCAACGCACAAACCTATTACCGCCAGGCGTCGATGGTGCTGGACCCGAGCAAAACCGAGATTCGCTACAACAGCGAGTGGGGCGATTCTCTGGGCTCGCGTGGCATGATTGAACTGGCGGCCAAATACACCGTGGCGCGCATGATGGAGCGCAATGATTTCCATGACCGTTTTCATGCGGGCACCTCCATCAGCGTGCACGAGTTTTTGTACCCGCTGATGCAGGGTTACGATTCGGTGGCGCTGAAAAGCGATCTGGAGTTGGGCGGTACGGACCAAAAGTTCAACCTGCTGATGGGGCGCCACTTGCAGTCTGAGTATGGCCAGGAGCCGCAGTGCATTTTGACGATGCCGCTGCTCGAAGGGCTGGACGGCGTTGAGAAAATGTCCAAAAGCAAGAACAACTACATTGGTATCAGCGAAGATGCCAACACCATGTTTGCCAAAGTTTTAAGCATTTCCGATGTCCTGATGTGGCGCTGGTACACGCTGCTGAGCTTTCAGAGCGAGTCAGACATTGCCAAACTGCGGGCAGAAGTGCTGGCAGGTCGCAACCCCAAGGAGGCCAAGGTGGCCCTGGCCAAGGAGATCACCGCGCGCTTTCACAATGCAGCAGCAGCAGACGCTGCCGAGCAAGACTTTATCAACCGCAGCAAGGGCGGGATTCCCGATGACATCGCCGAAATCAGTCTGTCTTTGGGCGAGGGTGGCGCGGCTGTGGGCATAGGTACGCTGCTGAAGTCAGTTGGCTTGGCGGCTTCCAGTGGCGAAGGTCATCGTTTGATCGATGGCGGTGGCGTGCGCGTGGACTCCAGCGTGGTGAGTGACAAAGGGCTGAAGCTGTCAGCAGGAACTTATGTTCTTCAAGTAGGCAAACGCAAATTTGCCCGAGTGACTCTGGCTTGAATGCAGGGTCAGCGTCGAGTCACCCGGCGCAGGACCGCAACCAAGTGATCCAGTTTGAAGGGCTTACCCACGTGGTCGTTCATGCCGGCCTCCAGGCAAGCGTTCCGGTCACTGTCCATGGCGTTGGCAGTCATGGCGACGATGGGCAGAAGCACGGCATCCCGATGGCGTCGGATTTCTCGGGTGGCGGTCAAGCCATCCATCACCGGCATTTGCATATCCATTAACACCACGTCAAAGGGCGTGGACGCAGCGGCAATGAAGTCCAGCGCCTCCTGGCCGTGATTGGCTAAGGTCACCACCGCGCCTTCGCCACCGAGCAGCTCGCTGGCAATTTGTTGGTTGACAAAATTATCCTCAGCGACAAGAACTTTCATGCCCAAGAGTCGGGTGCCCGCTTGCATCGAGTCCGCCACTTCGATAGGTGACGGTACGGGTGCTTCGGCGATCGTCAAGGGCAGCGTGAAGTAAAAGCGGCTACCGCGTCCCAGGGTGCTGGAGAGTTCCAGCTTGCCTCCCATCAGTTCAATCAATCGCTGACTGATGGCCAGCCCCAGCCCGGTGCCGCCAAAGCGGCGGGTGGTGGAGGCTTCCGCCTGAGTGAATCCACTGAAAATCCGGGCCTGGTTTTCGGGGGCAATGCCAATGCCCTGGTCTTGCACCGCAAACTTCAGCATCACCTTGGCACCCGAGCGATCCACTTCATGAATGGACAAGGTGACCTGACCTTCGGCGGTAAATTTCACGGCGTTACCACACAGGTTGATCAGCACCTGCTTAAGCCGCAGCGCGTCACCCAGCAGCATGTTGGGAAGATCCGGCGCCACGTCCAAAGCCAGTTGCAGCGGCTTGTGCCCGATATAGGCGTCCACGATGACCTGCAGGTCGGCGATCATCTGAGGCAGGGCAAAGGGATGCAGGTCCAGCGTCATCTTGCCGGATTCGGCTTTGGACAGGTCAAGAATGTCATTGAGCAAGCCCAGCAGGGACTGGGCCGCACTTTCGCTCTTGATGGCGTAATCGGCTTGTTGCGGCGTGAGTTGGGTTTTTCGCATCAGCGTGAGCATGCCCAAAATGGCATTCATGGGGGTGCGAATTTCGTGGCTCATATTGGCCAGAAACTGGCTCTTGGAGCGAGAAGCTTCTTGCGCGGCCTCGGTGGCCCGCACCAACTCCGTGATGTCGATGCGAAACCCGACCGTGTAACCGTTAGGCATGCGTCGCTCCAGGATGCGCAGCGTTCGGCCGTCAGCCAGTTTCTGGATCAACTGTGAGCCCGATTGCCGGTGGATGGCCAGCCGCTCGGCAACCCATTGCTCAAGTTTGTCCGGCGCGGCTGAGTATTGCCCGCGTTGAGCACCCACCCGAATGATGGATTCAAACGAGTTACCCGGCACCATCACATCAGCGCACAGCGAATAAATGTCGCGGTAACGTTGATTACACATCACCAACTTGTCTTCGTCGTCATACAGTGCAAAAGCATCGTCGAGTGCTTCAATGGAGGCGCTCAGAACCTCGGCGTTGCGCTGCGCCAATTCAGCTATTTTTCTCCGTTCAGTCACGTCCTCAAAAAGATAAAAACGTCCGAAGTACTGGTCGCTTTCGTCACGGATCTGGGTGGAGTAGCGTCGAATCGTACGGTCCTGCTTGAAAGCGATCTCATCTTCGATGGTGATGCGATTGGCTTCGTCTTGCAGGGGCGAACTCGATGCGGCAAAGGCCGCAGCGTCGGCCAACATGGGTTGGCAGTCGGCAAGGATGTCCTGGTATCTAAACTCACTCTGGTGCATACGCTCGGCCAGGTGGTTGATGCCCCAAATCTCGCAAAAGCGCTGGTTGAAATACACTATTTGATCGTTGCGGTTGTCCACCACCAAAAAGCCCAGTGGCGACGAGTTAGACATCATTTGCAGCAGAGACTGGTTCCAGCGCAGGGTTTCCTCAGCCTGCTTGCGTGCGGTGATGTCAATGCGGATGGAGACGTATTTGTCGACCGTCCCATCGTCGCCAATGAATGGTGCAATGAAGGTGTCAACCCAGTACAAGCGGCCATCTTTGGCCCGATTGCAGATCTCGCCACGCCACGGTTGCCCCGTGGAAATTCTTTGCCACAGGTCTGCCCAAAACGCCTGAGAGTGGTACCCCGACTTGATGATGCGGTGGTTTTGTCCGATCAACTCTTCTGAGGTGAAGCCGCTGATGTCACAGAAAGCTTCGTTGACTCCGGTGATGCAACCTTGGTTGTCTGCTGTCGAGACGATCCCGAACAAGTCCAGCGTACTCATCAGGGCATGGTTGTCGCGCAGCAGGGCTTCAAGCTGGCTCTGCTCGCGCTTGCGATCGGTGATGTCGGTTTGAATGGCCATGAAGCCGGTCACGCGTCCGTCCGCTTCTCGGATGGGCTGAATGTCCATGCTGAGCCAGTACTTGTTGCCGTTCTTGTGCTGATTCAAGAGCTCGCCCTGAAAGCCCTGCCCCGCATTGAAGGCTTCTCGCATACGCAGCACAGTGGCGCGATCCGTCTCATCCATCTGCAAAAAGCTGGGTGACTTGCCGATGACTTCGCTGGCGCTGAAACCGGTGATGCGCTCAAAACCGGCGTTGACCCAGGTGATGCGCCGCTGCAGGTCGGTGATGACAACTGAGTTCGAGGTGCTGCGCGCCACCAATGCCAGCCGGTTCAGGTCTTGTGTCATGCCGCGCGCCAGCCGTTCGGCACGTTGGCGTTCATGGCCGAGTTGCCACAACAGCAAGGCCAGTAGCGCACTGGTCACCACGCCACCCAGGCCCACCAGTGTGGCCAGGGGATTGCTTTGGGCGGCATCAAAACTGGCACTGCTGGTCATGTGCAGACTGAGCGTCCGCCCGGACAGGTTCAAGACCTGGGTTGACTCAAAGCGGTGTCCCGGCGAGGTTTGGTTTTGAAAGAGCATGGCGCCTTCGCCTGCGCCCGCATCGTTGTCCCGCAGTCTGACGTTCAGCGAATCAGCGGCCACGGTATCGATGCCGGCCATCAATTCTTTCAAGACCACCGGGGTGTAGAGCACACCGCGCAAGGCCAAGCGACGCTCTACTGCAGAGTTCAGTCGCGCGGTCTTTTGATAGACCGGCAAACATAGAAGCACGGCCGCTGTGCGCTGCTGGTCCTGCACCAAGCTGATGGGGGCCGTCATGGTCGGCTGGCCGCTGTCAATGGCTTGCTCGATGGCGCTGCGGCGGCGTGTTTCTGAACCCACGTCAAGTCCTTGCGCCCCGGTATTGTCGATAGCAGGTTCGATGAACTTGATGACATACAGCGTTTGCGGGTGAGGAAGATCGAGACTGCTCACCTGAAATTCGGGTGCTTCATCGCGGCGCGTCTCGTTGATCCAGGTCGCCAGATCGGGTCGTTCCACCCGGTCAATCAGTCCAAGCCCGCGCACGCCGGGAAACTCGACGCTCAGGTCACGTGAAAAAACAAATTCAGTAAATTCGCTGCGGGTGACTTGCTGGCTGCTGGTGTAGTAACTTTTGGCGCTGTTGAGCAGGTAGAGGGGCTGACGCAGCCGACGGCTGACTTCCTGGCTGACGCGTGTGGTGACAAGCTGGTATTGCTCTTGTGCCCGCGACTGCAGGCGTTGATCCACATAGAACGCAAGCACTAAGGAGACGCTGATGCCAAGGACCAGCATGACGCCCGCCAACCAGGCAGCGCCTAGTTTCAGCCAAAATGTGAAGAAATTTCTCAAACCAACATCTGGAAAAGTTTGTCTATGTCACCCTCCCGAATGATTATGCACCACACGGATTTGGACCCATGATGGCCGTTCTGCAACGGGTGAGTTCGGCCCAGGTGGAAGTTCAAGACCAAGTCACGGGTGCCATTGGCGCTGGTTTGTTGGTCTTGTTGTGTGCTGAGCGCGGTGACACAGCAGACTGCTGCGAACGCCTGCTTGCCAAAATTCTGAAACTGCGCATCTTCAGTGATACTGCGGGCAAAATGAATCACAGCGTGCAGGACATGGATGGCCAAGGCACGGCAGGGGGCTTGTTGGTGGTCAGCCAATTTACACTGGCTGCCGATGTTTCAGGTGGCAACCGACCCAGTTTCACAGCGGCCGCTGCGCCGCAAGACGGGTGGCGTTTGTATGACTATTTTGTGAGTCAAGCGAAGCGTGTTCACCCCGTTGTGCAGACCGGGGAGTTTGGTGCGGACATGCGGGTGAGTCTGGTGAACGATGGACCGGTGACGATCCCCTTGCGCATCTTGCCTTGAAGCCACTGAGCTTGATGGGCCTTGGTTCAGGGGGCGTACCTGGTCTGGTTGGATAATGCGCCCCCATGTCACTGGTTTTTGAACGTCCCTCCTTGTTGCGCCGCCTGTCACCCTGGTTCGCCGGTTTTGATGGTCCGTTGGCCTTCGCTGTCTTTTTGTTGGGCTGCGCCGGCTTGCTGACCATGTACTCCTCAGGCTTTGATCACGGTAGCCGGTTTGAGGACCATGGGCGCAATATGTTGATTGCGGGCTTCATCATGTTTGTGGTGGCGCAGATACCGCCGCAGCGCCTGATGTCGCTGGCCGTACCGATCTACGTGGTGGGTTTGACCCTGTTGATCGCTGTGGCGGTGTTTGGTGTCACCAAAAAGGGCGCCAGGCGCTGGTTGAACGTGGGCGTGATCATTCAACCCAGCGAAATTCTCAAAATTGCCATGCCCCTCATGTTGGCCTGGTGGTTCCAGAAGCGGGAAGGGCAGTTGCGCCCGCTGGATTTTTTGGTGGCCGCCGTGCTGCTGGCGATGCCCGTGGGGCTGATCATGAAACAGCCTGACCTGGGCACATCGCTTTTGGTGTTGGCTGCGGGACTGTCGGTGATTTTCTTTGCGGGGTTGAGCTGGAAGCTGGTAGCTCCACCCTTGGTGTTGGGTTTGGTCGGCATGACCCTGCTGGTGATTTTTGAGCCCGAGTTGTGCGCAGATGGCGTCAGCTGGCCGTTGCTGCGCGAATACCAGCAGCAGCGCATTTGCACGTTGCTGGACCCGACGCGTGATCCCTTGGGAAAGGGTTTTCACATCATTCAGGGCATGATTGCCATTGGGTCGGGTGGTTTTTGGGGCAAGGGGTTTATGCAGGGCACTCAAACGCATCTGGAATTCATCCCGGAGCGCACCACCGATTTTATTTTTGCGGCGTTTTCTGAAGAGTTTGGGTTGTTTGGGAATTTACTGCTGATTGCCGCTTTCCTCTTTCTGGTGCTGCGCTCCTTGGCCATTGCGCTGGAGGCCCCCACCGTGTTTTCACGCCTGCTGGCCGGGGCTGTGGCCATGATCTTTTTTTGTTACGCCTTTGTGAACATGGGCATGGTCAGCGGCATCTTGCCGGTGGTGGGCGTGCCCTTGCCGTTCATCAGTTATGGGGGTACAGCCATGGTGACACTGGGCCTGGGTCTGGGCATCTTGATGTCGATCGCCAAGTCCAAACGCCTGGTGCAATCGTGATATTTGGTTTGAAAGAGCCCTGCGCAACGACGTGAATCGGCGGCGAGCCCTAGAATTGCCGGATGATTTCACGCCAACCCACTCTTGAACGCCTAGGCGTTGCCAAATCTTTGCTGCTAACGCCTTTTGGTCTGGATGAAAGCCACCTCAGCCGTGCCCTGTCTGAGATCAAGGCGAATCAGGTGGATGAGGCTGACCTCTACTTTCAGTACACCCGCAGTGAGGGTTGGAGCCTGGAGGAGGGTATTGTCAAAACCGGCTCGTTCTCGATTGACCAGGGCGTGGGCGTGCGTGCGGTCAGTGGCGAAAAAACGGCGTTTGCCTATTCGGATGACATTTCCGAGGCGTCGTTGCTTGATGCCGCCCGAACGGTACGGTCTATTTCGACTGTAGCCCAAGCGGGACGGGTGCGAGTAGCTTCTAAAAAGATAGCGTTCTCGCGTTCCTTGTACGGTGGCCTGGACCCGATTGCCAGCTTGGACAGCACGGCCAAAGTCGCTCTGCTGGAGAAGGTCGAGAAACTGGCCCGCGCCAAAGACCCGCGTGTGGCGCAGGTGATGGCAGGTCTGGCGGCTGAATACGATGTGGTGCTGGTGGCCCGAGCCGATGGCACGCTGGCTGCAGACGTGCGCCCGCTGGTGCGCTTGAGTGTGACCGTGATTGCCGAGCAAAAGGGACGCCGTGAGGTAGGTTCTGCCGGGGGAGGTGGACGTTTTGGCTTTGCGTATTTTGACGACGCCTTGATTGGCAAGTATGTGGACGAGGCGGTGAGCGCGGCCTTGATCAACCTCGAGGCCCGGCCCGCACCTGCCGGTGAAATGACCGTGGTGTTGGGCCCGGGTTGGCCCGGTATCCTGCTGCATGAAGCCATTGGTCACGGGCTGGAAGGCGACTTCAACCGCAAGGGGTCGAGCGCCTTCAGTGGCCGCGTGGGTCAACGGGTGGCGGCCAAGGGCGTGACTGTGCTGGATGACGGCACGATTTCTGATCGCCGCGGTTCGCTCAATGTGGACGACGAGGGCAACTCGAGTCAACGCAATGTGTTGATCGAGGATGGCATTCTCAAGGGCTATATCCAAGATGCCATGAACGCCCGGTTGATGGGGGTAGCCCCCACGGGCAATGGCCGGCGCGAGAGTTACGCCCATGTGCCTTTGCCACGCATGACCAACACCTATATGTTGGGCGGTGACAAGACCAGTGAAGAAATCGTCGCCAGCATCAAAAAGGGCTTGTATGCCACCAACTTTGGCGGGGGGCAGGTGGACATCACCTCGGGCAAGTTTGTGTTTTCTGCCAGCCAGGCCTACTGGGTGGAGAACGGCAAGATTCTGTACCCGGTCAAAGGCGCGACTCTGGTGGGCAGCGGCCCGGAATGCCTGAAGCGCGTCAGCATGATTGGCAACGACATGAAACTGGACAGCGGCGTGGGCACCTGCGGTAAAGAGGGCCAGAGCGTGCCTGTGGGGGTGGGTCAACCTACCTTGCGGCTGGACGGACTGACCGTCGGTGGCACAGCGTGAGCCTGGGACAGGTCTGCGTGCCGTCTCTCTTTGACGCCGTCAGTTTGGTGTGAAACGACTGTGCTACATTCTCAGCCCATGAAATCAGCGACTTTTTTCTTTAGCTACTTTTGGTTCTCAAGCGCCTGCGGCGGTAGAGAGTTCTAAAACGTTCCTAAACAAAACGTCCTGATTTCTCAAAAACCGCCGGCAACCCCGGCGGTTTTTTTATGTCCCTTTGATGTCAACCCTGCAAGGAAAAATGCCATGAATGCCAAAGCTGTCGCCACGCTCGATCAGGACGCCTGGACAAGCTCTTTGAATGCCAACGCCACCGATCGGACCGGTGAGACCGACAACGAACGCATCAAGGACATCACCGTGTTACCTCCTCCAGAACATTTGATCCGGTTCTTCCCGATCCACGGTACCCCGGTCGAAAAGATGATCAGCCAGACCCGGCGCAGCATTCATAACATCATGGCTGGCAAGGACGACCGCTTGCTGGTGGTGATTGGGCCTTGTTCCATCCATGACCCGGCAGCGGCCATGGAATACGCCCGTCGGCTTCTGGCGCAGCGCGAAAAGTACGCCGACTCGCTGGAAATTGTCATGCGGGTGTATTTTGAAAAGCCCCGTACCACGGTGGGCTGGAAGGGTCTGATCAACGACCCCTACCTGGACGAGAGTTTTCGCATTGATGAAGGGCTGCGCATGGCGCGTCAACTGCTGATTGAGATAAACCGCCTGGGTTTGCCTGCGGGCAGCGAGTTTCTGGACGTGATCTCGCCGCAGTACTTGGGCGACCTGATTTCCTGGGGCGCCATTGGTGCCCGCACCACCGAGAGTCAGGTGCACCGTGAGCTGGCTTCCGGTCTGTCGGCACCGATTGGTTTCAAGAATGGTACCGATGGCAACATCAAAATCGCCACCGATGCGATTCATGCCGCCGCCGGGGGGCATCACTTTTTGTCAGTGCACAAAAATGGCCAGGTCGCGATTGTGCAAACCAAGGGCAACAAGGACTGCCATGTGATTCTGCGTGGCGGCAAAACCCCCAACTACGATGCCGCCAGCGTTGCCGCAGCTTGTGACGAGCTGGAGAAATCGAAGCTGCCACGCACCTTGATGGTGGACTGCAGCCATGCCAACAGCAGCAAGCAGCATGAAAAACAGTTGCTGGTGGCGCGCGACATCGCGGCCCAAATCACCTCGGGCTCCAAACAGGTGTTTGGTGTGATGGTAGAGAGCCATTTGACTGCGGGTGCCCAGAAGTTCACCCCTGGCAAGGACCAGACTGACAAGTTGAACTACGGGCAAAGCATCACCGATGCCTGCCTGGGCTGGGATGATTCCGTGTCTTGCCTGGATGTGTTGTCGCGCGCTGTGCTGGCGCGCCGCGCTGCCTGACGGGTCACCCTGAGCGAGTGGTCGTCTCGCTCAGGATCAAGGTCTAAAAAGGCAGGTAGTCCTTTTCAGGCAAGCGTGAGATGCTACTTATTTTGTAACGACTGCAGTAGCTTGGTGTGCACCCCGCCAAAACCACCGTTGCTCATGCACACAATGTGATCGCCCGCACGGGCTGCTTGGGTGACGAGTTTCACCAAATCGTCGAGTTGGTCTGACACCACCGCTTTGTCACCCAGGGGTTCCAGGGCACCGACAGCGTCCCAGCCCAGACCGGCGCTGTGACAAAACGACAGGTCGGCCGAGGCCAGGCTCCAGGGCAACAGGGCTTTCATGGTGCCGAGTTTCATGGTGTTGGAGCGTGGCTCAAACACCGCCAGAATGCGCTCGCCCGGTTTCAGTATCTGGCGCAGACCGTCCAGTGTGGTGCGAATCGCCGTGGGATGGTGGGCAAAGTCGTCGTACACCGTGATGTGGCCTGGCGCATCGCCCTGGCCAGAGGGCACTGTGCCGCGCACTTCCATGCGCCGCTTGACGTTCTCAAAACTGCCCAGAGCCTGCGCCGCCAAGGCCGGTGCCACGCCAAGGTGTTCGGCCGCCGCGATAGCCGCCAAGGCGTTGAGCTGGTTGTGGACACCGCTCAACTCCCAGTTGACATGTCCCACGGTCTGCCCCTGCTGCTGCACGTCAAAGTCATTTGCAGGGCCTGTCGCGGTGAAATCACTCACGGCGGCGCCGAAACTGCGCACTTCGCTCCAGCAGCCCGCGTGCAAAACCCGAGCCAGGCTTTCTTCCAGACCATTGACAATGACTCGGCCGCTGCCATGAACGCCTGCGCCAGGCACCGTGCGGACCAAATGATGAAATTGGCGCTCAATGGATGCCAGATCGTCAAAAATGTCGGCGTGATCAAATTCCAGGTTGTTCAGCACGGCCGTGCGCGGGCGGTAATGCACAAACTTGCTGCGTTTGTCAAAAAAGGCCGTGTCGTACTCGTCGGCCTCGATCACGAAGGGGCGCCCTGCGCCCAATCGGGCCGAAACACCAAAGTTCAAGGGCACGCCACCCACCAAAAAACCCGGCTGCAGACCCGCGTACTCCAAAATCCAGCTGGTCATGGCGGTGGTGGTGGTTTTGCCGTGGGTGCCGGCAAGGGCGATCACATGCCGGCCCTGCAAAATATGCTCAGACAGCCACTGCGGGCCACTGGTGTAGGGCAAGCCGGCGTCCAGAATGGCTTCCATCAAGGGAAATTTGGGGCTGCCATTGGCCAGCCGGGCTCGGCTGACCACGTTGCCCACCACGTAGATGTCGGGTTGGAGTCGGAGCTGATCGGCATCAAATCCCTCAATGAGCTCAATGCCCAAAGCACGCAGTTGGTCGCTCATGGGGGGATAAACGCCGGCGTCGCAACCTGTCACGGTGTGACCTGCCTCGCGCGCCAAGGCAGCCAGGCCACCCATAAAGGTGCCACAAATACCAAGAATGTGAATATGCATGTGCTGATTTTAAAGAGCTGGCGTTTGGGTTCAGGACCGTGCCAAGGGCTGAGTCCGCAGTGAATCAAGGCAAAATGAGGTTCTATGACCGAGTTGAAGTCTGAAATTGCTGCGCAGGCCGCCCGTTGGGTGGTCGAAGAAGGGCTGGACTACGGTGCCGCCAAGCGGCGTGCCGCCAAGGAACTGGGCCTCAGCGGCAAAGGGGCATTGCCAGGTAATGACGAGGTGGAAGATGCCGTGATGGACTACATTGCTGTGTTTTGTGCCGAGACCCAGCCACGGGAGTTGTTGGCCTTGCGCCAGTTAGCCTTGGTCTGGATGGATCGGCTTCAGGACTTTCGACCTCATTTGGGAGGTGCGGTGTGGCAGGGGAGCGCGACCCGTTTGTCTGACATTTATCTGCAATTGTTTTGTGATGACTGCAAATCGGCGGAAATCGTGCTGATTGACCAGCGTGTCAAGTATGTGGCGCGCAGCGTGATGGGGCTTCATGGCGAGACGGTGGATGCCTTGAGTGTTCACGCGTTTTGTCCAGATCTGCAAGAGGAGATTGGTGTGCATTTGATGATTTATGACCACGACGATGTGCGAGGTGCCCTGAAGCCCGATGCCAAGGGGCGTGTGCCCCGGGGCGATACCAAAGCCTTGCGTAACTTGCTGGGCGGGGCAGCATGAGTCGCCCGATGCCATCGCGGCGAGCGTGGTTGGCGGCCGGTGTGGGTGTTTTGGCTGCGGCGGGTGGTGCCACGCTGGCGTGGAGGCGTTCGCAGCGACAGTCTGATGCATTGGCGGACGCAGAAACATCCTTTTGGCAACAGCAGTTTGTGCAAGTGGATGGCGCTGCGATGGCCATGTCGGCTTTTCGCGGAAAACCCCTGTTGCTGAATTTTTGGGCAACCTGGTGCCCGCCGTGTATTGAAGAACTTCCCCTATTGAACGCTTTTTTCAGTGAACATGCCCCTAAGGGCTGGCAAGTGCTCGGTTTGGCTGTAGATCAGTCCGCGCCGGTGAAGCGCTTTTTAACCCAGACACCGCTGGTGTTTCCGGTTGCGTTGGCTGGTTTTTCGGGCGTCGAGCTGAGTCGATCACTGGGCAATTTAAGCGGTGGCTTGCCATTTACGGCGGTTTTTGATGTGACGGGTCGCTTGGTGCATCGGCAACTGGGCCGGCTTTCGGCTGCCAATCTGGTGAACATCAGTGGTTTGGCTGGGGTACGCTGAAATTCAAAGTGGCGTTGCGTTGCATAGTAAACTTGCGACAATTAGCCGGTATTTTTCAACATTCAGTATGTTTTGTTGAAAATTAGCCGAAATTGTTTATTTCATCCGTCAAGCGTTGGAGACATTTATGGACTTAAGAAAACTCAAAACCCTGATTGATCTGGTGTCGGAATCAAACGTGTCCGAACTGGAAATAACCGAAGCGGAAGGCAAGGTGCGCATTGTCAAGGGTGGTGTGGCCATGGTGCCGCAATACGTTCAGGCCGCTGCGCCAGCCGTCGCCATGCCAATTGCTGCCCCAGTAGCCTCGGCGGAGCCCGCTGTGGCAGCAGAGCCTGCCGAGACCGGGCACACCACCAAGTCGCCCATGGTGGGCACTTTTTATCGATCAGCTTCGCCCGGAGGCAAGTCTTTTGTGGAGATCGGCGACGCCGTCAAGGAAGGTGAAACCCTGTGCATCATCGAGGCCATGAAAATTCTCAATGAAATTGAGGCTGATAAGGCGGGCACGATTCGTCGGATATTGTGTGAGAACGGTCAAGCCGTGGAATACGGACAGCCCCTGTTCATCATCGATTGATGGCAGGAATGAACCATGTTTAAGAAAATACTGGTCGCCAATCGGGGCGAAATTGCGTTGCGAATCCAGCGTGCCTGCCGCGAATTGGGCATCAGGGCAGTGATGGTTTACTCGGAAGCCGATCGCGATGCCAAGTACGTCAAACTCGCCGAAGAGGCGGTGTGTATTGGCCCCGCTGCTTCAAGTTTGAGCTACTTGAATATGCCCGCCATCATCTCGGCAGCCGAGGTTACCGATGCCGAAGCCATTCACCCAGGTTATGGTTTTTTAAGCGAGAACGCTGATTTTGCCGAGCGCGTGGAACGCAGTGGATTCCAGTTCATCGGTCCGACACCCGAGTCGATTCGCATCATGGGCGACAAGGTGTCCGCCAAGCAGGCCATGATCAAGGCGGGTGTCCCCTGTGTGCCAGGCTCGGAAGGCGAGTTGCCCGATGATCCCGTACAGATTCGGCGCATTGCCAAGGCCATTGGTTACCCGGTAATCATCAAGGCGGCTGGCGGTGGCGGGGGTCGCGGTATGCGGGTGGTTCACACCGAGGCGGCTCTGGTCAATGCGGTTGCCATGACCAAGAACGAAGCCGGCGCGGCGTTCAACAACCCGGCGGTTTATATGGAGAAATTTCTCCAGAACCCACGGCATATCGAGATTCAAATTCTGGCGGACAAGTATAAAAATGCGGTCTACCTGGGTGAGCGAGACTGCTCCATGCAGCGGCGCCATCAGAAGGTCATTGAAGAGGCACCTGCGCCCGGAATTCCCCGCAAGGTCATTGATCGCATTGGCGACCGTTGCGTGGCAGCGTGCAAGCGCATTGGCTACCGCGGCGCCGGCACGTTCGAGTTTTTGTATGAAGACGGTGAGTTTTATTTCATCGAAATGAACACCCGGGTTCAGGTCGAGCACCCGGTGACCGAGATGACCACGGGCATTGACATCGTCAAAACCCAGATCATGGTCGCTGCGGGCGAGAAATTACCGTTCACGCAGCGGCAGATTCAGATTCGGGGTCACGCCATTGAGTGCCGCCTGAACGCTGAGGATTCCTATAAGTTCATTCCCTCACCGGGTCGCATCACCATGTGGCACCCCCCGGGTGGGCCGGGTGTGCGCGTGGATTCCCACATTTATACCAATTACTTTGTGCCGCCCAATTACGACTCGATGATTGGCAAGATCATTGTGCATGGCGATACCCGTGAACAAGCGCTGGCCCGCATGCGTACCGCCTTAGGTGAAACCGTGGTGGAGGGTATTAATACCAATATTGCCTTGCATCGTGAGCTGATGGTGGATGCCAAGTTCATGGACGGCGGCACCAATATTCACTACCTTGAAGGCTGGCTGGCCGACCACGCCCGCTGAAGGTTTTACGACATGTTTGAGTTGCGACTGATGTGCCCTGAGGATCGGGTCGAGACGCTGAGTGATGCGCTTGATGCACTGGACGCCCTCAGTGTCAGTGTGGAAGATGCCGATGCCCAGACCGACGCCGAGCAAGCCCTGTTCGGTGAGCCAGGCATGCCTCCGCCGAAGGACGGCTGGCAACGCTCCCGCGTGCTGGCGCTGTTTCAAGAGCGCGAGCAAGCCCAAGCGACATTGGAACTGCTGCAGGCACAGGATTTTTTTGTCGGTTGTGAAGTGCTGGGGATTCAGCACGTGCCCGAGCAGGATTGGGTTCGCCTGACGCAGTCCCAATTTGCGCCTGTGGACATCACACCGGATTTTTGGATTGTGCCCACTTGGCATGAGCCCCCGGCAGCGGCTCGGGTGGTGATTCGGCTGGATCCCGGACTGGCCTTTGGCACCGGAACGCATCCAACCACGCGCATGTGTTTGCGCTGGATTGCACGTCACGGTGGATCTGTGGAATTGGCCCGGGTGTTGGACTACGGTTGCGGCTCGGGCATTCTCGCCATTGGTGCTGCCAAATTTGGTGCCACCGACATCGATGCGGTCGACATCGACAGCGCAGCGGTGGACTCCACACGCCTGAACGCCCAGGCTAACCATGTCCACTTGCGTGCCGGATTGCCTGAGGTGGCTAGCGGGCTTTACCAGACGGTACTGGCCAACATCCTGGCAACACCGCTGAAAGTATTGGCACCTTTGCTGCGCTCGCGTGTTGCGGCGGGCGGGTCTTTGGTGTTGGCAGGTATTCTTGAGCGGCAGGCGGATGAGCTCAAGGCAGCCTATGCGCCGTATTGCGCCCTGGAGATCTCCGATACCGAGGACGGCTGGATATTGATGACCGCCCGGTGCTGAGCGCGTTGAACCAGATTCCTGCAAAATCTGACATTTCATGAGCCTCTTGACCCGCTGCCCCGCTTGCACAACGGTTTACCGTGTGGTGCCGGATCAATTGCGGATTTCTCAGGGATGGGTGAAGTGCGGTCAGTGTGGTGATATTTTTGATGCCACTCAGCATTTGATTCAAACCGCGACAGCGCCAGAGGAGGTGCCTGCCGACCCCCCACCACCGGTGGTTCCAGATGTTCTGGCTGACGCTGCACAGGATCTTGTCCCTCAAGGTGAAGGTCCTCAGGATGAGACCGATGCCCTGGCACCTGAGGCGCAGGCTGCTGAAAATTCAGCATTGGAACAAGCCGAGACATCATTGCAACCGGCCGACTCCGAGTCAGAAATTGACAGTGATGCCACTTTGGATAGTCCGCCACAAAGCGGTGTCGATGGGGATGTCAATCTAACATCTGAGACTCCAGCAGAAGAGCCTTTGGAGGCGTTGCCATCGCCGTTAACAGATGGCGACGAACGCGGGGAAGGGTTTGAACAAGTTTCGTTCATGAGGCGGGCGGCTGGGTCGTCCTTTTGGCAGCATGGGGCTGTCAAAGTCCTCCTGTGGTTGCTTGCGATATCACTTAGCGTTGGGTTGGCCGGGCAATGGGTGGTGCAGGAGCGTGATCGCTTGGCGGCCTGGCATCCAGAGCTGAAACCGGTGTTGCAGGTGCTGTGTCAGGTTTTGGCATGCTCCGTGGGACCGCTGCAACAGATTGAGTCTGTCGCGGTTGATTCAGCGGCCTTCTACACCTTGGGTGCCGACCGTTACCGTTTGAGTTTCACGCTGAAAAATTCAGCACACCTGGCTGTTGCGCTGCCCAGCATCGAGCTTACCTTGACCGATGCTCTGGATCACGCTGTTGTTCGGCGTGTGTTGTCTGCAGCGGAACTTGCGGTCGACTCAGATCGCTTGGGACCTGCGGCTGAATGGCCCGTGACCATGGTGTTGAAAGTGAATCCCGGGGCAGGTGTGCCCAAGGTTGTTGGTTACCGGTTGCTGGCTTTTTATCCCTGATGCCCATAAAAAAAGCCTGCGGCATCACTGCAACAGGCTTTGGATGGGCATGGCCCCGGACTGATCAGGGTTTTGAACCGGTCGGAAATGGCCAGGCAGCTTGAGGGTTGAGCTTGGTTTGGGCTGCGGGCGCCGCTTTTGGGGCAGCTGCTTTGACGGCCTTTTTTGCCGGAGCTGCCGCTTTTTTGGCGGGTGCAGCTTTCTTCGCGGGGGCTGCTGCTTTCTTCACTGGCGCTGCAGCTTTCTTTGCCGGCGCTGCTTTTTTGGCGGGTGCTGCTTTTTTGGCAGGAGCCGCAGCCTTTTTGGCTGGCGCAGCTACCTTCTTTGCAGGTGCTGTAGCTTTCTTCGCTGGAGCTGCTTTCTTGGCAGGTGTCGCGGCCTTTTTGGCTGGTGCAGCTGCTTTTTTGGCGGGTGCCACTTTTTTGGCAGGAGCCGCTACTTTCTTCGCGGGTGCTGCGGCCTTCTTGGCAGGAGCAGCTGCCTTTTTGGCTGGAACTGCCGCCTTTTTCGCAGGTGCTGCCTTCTTGGCTGG
>JAIFMR010000127.1:21849-24860 GCA_020048255.1 Rhodoferax sp.
CAGCGGCCTTGGGTGCTGGAGCCGCTTTTTTAGCGGCAGGTTTTTTCGCAGTTGCCATCATGATCTCCTTGTTCACAGTGCAAAGAGCACTTGTTGCACATCAGTATGCATCAAGTGATTCATGGCGTTGGGGAGACCCCCAGCGTCATGAATGGGGGACCACAAATCCTTACCGAGCTGCTGTGGGCAAGAGAAATGTGAAATGGGGTGGGTCATCACAGGTCGTCATTCCCAGGAAAGGGCTCCACCGGATTGGTATTCAATGACGCGTGTTTCGAAAAAATTGCGTTCCTTTTTCAGATCGATCATTTCGCTCATCCAGGGGAACGGATTTTCTTCGTTGGGGAACAAGGACTCCAAGCCAATTTGAGTCGCACGCCGATTGGCGATGTAGCGCAAATAGCCTTTGAACATCGAGGCGTTCATGCCAAGGACACCACGTGGCATGGTGTCTTCAGCGTAACGGTATTCGAGTTCGACCGCCTCTTCAAAGAGGGCTTTGATTTCAGCCTTGAACTCGGGAGTCCACAGCAGCGGATTCTCCAGCTTCAGCTGGTTGATCAGGTCAATACCAAAGTTGCAGTGCATGGACTCATCACGCAAGATGTACTGGTATTGCTCTGCGGCCCCCGTCATCTTGTTTTGCCGACCCAGCGCAAGGATTTGGGTGAAACCAACGTAAAAGAACAGCCCTTCCATCAGGCAGGCAAAGACGATCAAGGATTTGAGCAGCGTCTGATCAGTTTCAGGTGTCCCGGTCTCGAACTTGGGGTCCATGATGGCTTCAATGAACGGAATCAGAAACTCGTCTTTGTCGCGAATGGATTTGATCTCGTGGTAGGCGCTAAAAATCTCGCCTTCGTCCAGTCCCAATGACTCAACGATGTACTGGTAAGCATGCGTGTGAATGGCCTCTTCAAAAGCTTGACGCAGCAGAAATTGACGGCATTCAGGTGCCGTGATGTGACGGTAGGTACCCAGCACAATATTATTGGCAGCCAATGAATCTGCTGTCACAAAAAACCCGAGGTTGCGCTTGATGATGCGACGCTCGTCCTCGCTCAGACCATTGGGGTCTTTCCACAGAGCGATGTCGCGCGTCATGTTGACTTCTTGCGGCATCCAGTGATTGGCACAACTGGAGAGGTATTTTTCCCAGGCCCACTTGTACTTGAACGGCACCAGTTGGTTGACATCGGTTTTGCCGTTGATGATGCGCTTGTCTGCGGCATTGACGCGGCGTGTGGTGGCAGCCGCAGAGGGTGCTGCAGCATTGGTTTCACGCAGCGAACTGGGTGGCTGGGAAGGCGCTTGAGGGAAGGCGGCGGGGCCGTCAAAGCGACCAGCCAAACGAGGTTCAGGCAAGTCGATTGAGGCAGGCAAACTGGCAGTGGGTGTAACTTCTTCGTCCCAGGACAACATAGTAATTTCCGATCTGTGAATTATGAGAGTTCACGCAAAAAAATGAAAGACCTTGACGCTGTTAAATGCGGATGAACTGTGGAGTGTTGCGCATCCACACCGCATCCGCGCATGCACTTGATGTGTCACTGACAGGATTCGCAGGTGGGGTCATCCACCCCACAAAACTTCACGTCGGTTGCAGGCACCGCTGCCATCTGTTGACGCGCCGCCGCTGCGGCTGCATCCAGGGCACTCATCGCACTCTGCGCAGGGGTGTCACCACCTGAAGACACTGCATTCAAACGTCCTGCGGTAACGGTTGACTTTTCTGCATGGGTGGCGGACTGGGTGCGCAGATAGTAGGTTGTTTTGAGGCCACGCACCCATGCCAGTTTGTAGGTGTCATCGAGCTTTTTGCCCGATGCGCCGGCCATGTAAATGTTCAGCGACTGGGCCTGGTCAATCCACTTCTGGCGTCTTGACGCAGCTTCGACCAACCAACGGGTTTCGACTTCAAAGGCTGTGGCGTAAAGCGACTTGATTTCTGCGGGAACACGGTCAATCGGTTGCAAGGAACCGTCGAAATGTTTCAGGTCCATCACCATCACGTCGTCCCACAACCCCAGCCTCTTCAGGTCGCGTACCAGGTAGCTGTTGATGATGGTGAATTCGCCCGACAAATTGGACTTGACTGACAGGTTGCCAAAGCAGGGTTCGATCGAGGCATCGACGCCGATGATGTTGGAGATGGTCGCTGTCGGTGCAATGGCTACGCAGTTGGAATTGCGCATGCCATCCTTGGCGATTTTCTGGCGCAGCGTGTCCCAATTCAGGTGGGCTGACCGGTCCACCTCGACATAGCCACCACGCTGCGTGGCCAGCATGTCCAGGGTGTCCAGCGGCAAAATACCTTTGTCCCACAAGGATCCTTTGTAGCTGGAGTATTGACCCCGTTCGCGCGCCAGTTCGGTGGATGCCCAGTAGGCGTAGTAGCAGATGGCCTCCATCGACTCATCTGCAAACGCCACTGCGGCGTCGCTGGCATAGGGAATGCGCAACTCATACAGACTGTCCTGAAAAGCCATCAGACCCAGGCCCACGGGGCGATGCCGCATGTTGGAGTCACGCGCCTTTTTGACAGCGTAGTAATTGATGTCAATCACGTTGTCGAGCATGCGCATCGCGGTGGTGATGGTCTTTTGCAGCTTGGCGTGGTCCAGGGCGCCTTCCTTGAGGTGTTGCAGCAAATTGACTGACCCGAGGTTGCAGACAGCCGTTTCCGTTTTGCTGGTGTTCAGGGTGATTTCAGTGCACAGATTGCTGGAATGCACAACGCCCGCGTGTTGCTGGGGTGAACGGATATTGCAGGCATCTTTGAACGTGATCCAGGGGTGGCCAGTTTCAAACAGCATGGTCAGCATCTTGCGCCACAGGTCCGTGGCCTGCACGGTACGCGATGGCTTGATTTCGCCACGGGCTGCGCGCGCTTCATAGCCCACATAGGCGGTCTCAAAATCGGTGCCAAACTTGTCGTGCAAGTCAGGCACGTTGTTGGGCGAAAACAGTGTCCACTGGCCTTTTTCCATGACCCGGCGCATGAACAGGTC
>JAIFMR010000123.1 GCA_020048255.1 Rhodoferax sp.
AAAAAATGCGGGAAAATGAACCTGTAAATTTCACAGTAAGTCTCCAAAGCCAGCCGCGGTATGATTTATTTGTGGGTGTAATATAAGCGAATTACAAATTAAGCGTGCAACATGAATCTGACATCACTGATTGAAACGTTTGGAGACAAGGCTGTTTTAGCCGCGGGTGGACTCGTGATTGGTGCGCTTTTTGGTTTTTTTGCGCAACGTTCCAAGTTCTGTCTGCGCTCGGCCACCTTGGAGTTTTGGCATCGCAACTTGGGCGAAAAGGTGGCTGTGTGGCTCTTGACCTTTGGCAGCGCCGTGGTGGGCGTGCAGCTATTGATACTGACACAAAACATGGACAGCGGTGTGGCCAGGCAAATCTCTGCGACGGGCAGCGTTTCCGGCGCTTTGGTGGGGGGGCTGATGTTTGGCGCAGGCATGATACTGACACGTGGGTGCGCCAGCCGGCTACTGGTCTTGTCAGCCAATGGCAATTTGCGCGCACTGTTGTCTGGTCTGATTTTTGCCGTGACGGCGCAGGCGGCCTTGTCTGGTGCTTTGTCTCCCATGCGCGAAAGCATCAGTGGCTGGTGGACCGTAGGTGGCGGCCCCGCGCGCGATCTGTTGGCCATCACCGGAGCTGGTCCATGGGGCGGTTTGGCTTTCGGCATGATCTGGCTGGTGGCGGCCTTGTATTTTTCAGTGCGCAGCGGCTGGGGATTCTGGAAGTGGGTCGGTGGCATCGGTACCGGCCTGATGGTGGCTGCGGGCTGGGGTTTCAGTTACGCAGTCTCCAAAAGCTCCTTTGACGTGGTCGCCGTGCAGGGGCTGACTTTCAGCGGCCCCTCTGCCGAATGGTTGATGCGTGTGCTGTCGTCACCCGCGCCAGAGCTGGGTTTCAATGCAGGTTTGATCCCAGGTGTATTTTTGGGTTCGTTTCTGGGTGCTTGGATCGGCAAAGACTTCAAGCTAGAGGGCTTCTCTGATGGCTATGGCATGCGCCGCTACATTGCCGGGGCCATCATGATGGGCTTTGGCTCCATGCTGGCCGGGGGCTGTGCAGTGGGCGCTGGTATCACTGGCGGTTCGATATTTGCTATGACTGCTTGGCTGTCTCTGGCAGGTATGTGGCTGGGTGCGGGCATTGCAGACCGTCTCATCGACGCACAACCCAGTCAAGCCAGCAGCACTTCTCAGGGCCGACTGGCGCCCTGAGATCAACTCACTTGCCGCTAACGTATTCTGCGACGGCGGCCATCTCAAGTGGCGACATTTTGTTCACCACAGCATGCATCACCGCATTGTCGTTGGTGCGCTCGCGCTGACTGAACAATTTGAGTTGGGTTTCCACGTAGGACGCATATTGGCCTGCCAAGCGTGGCAATGACGCTGTCCCCAAGCCGTCTTTGCCGTGGCAGCTCGCACATGCCGGCACACCACTGAAGCGGTTGCCCACGTTGAAAATATACCGCCCAACTGCAGCCAGCTCGGTGTCTTTCACGGGCTCAGGCGGTGCTGTTTTATTTTCAAAATACAAGCCCAAAGCCAACATTTCATCGGATTGAAGCCGCGCGGACATGTCGGCCATGGCCGTGCTCTTGCGTTTGCCGGTTTTGAAGTTTTCCAGCTGCTTGGCGATGTATTGCGAATGCTGTCCTGCAAGACGAGGGAAGATCTCGCTGGAGGACTCGCCTTCACTGCCGTGGCACAAAAAACAGGAACCGTTGACGATTTTTTCAGCGCGTGCCAGATCTGCCTGGGCACTTGCTGAGCCCACGGCGACGCCCAACAACAGTCCCGCCCCAAATTTTTCGAATCTTCTCATCATGTGTTAATTCAATGTATCAGCCCAAATACCGCGCGCCCAAGCCAGGGCAAAGCGTCCTTCAAGTTCATTGGCGGCCTTGGACACACCACCCGAACCCGCCACCGCGATCATCGTCTTCTTTTCCGGGTCATATGCGTGCACACTGGCCACGTGAACCACATCCTCTTCACTGACAAAACTATAACAAGTGTTGTTGTAGATGGGCGATGGATTAGGTGTTTTGCCAGTTAACAGAGCAACGACCGCAGCGGCGCAAGTTTTGCCATGCTGATTGGCCATGTGGCCCGACTTCGGCATGCCAGGTGCGATCTGGATGGAATCTCCAATGATGTGAACATTTTTGGCGGCCTTGGACTCGAAGGTCAAAAAATCGACCTCACACCAACGTTTGTTGGCTGTCGCCAAGCCAGTTTTAACGGCGATGTCACCTGCACGCATGGCTGGTATGACGTTGAGAACATTGGCCTTGACGTCGTCATTGAACTCAAACTTCAGCGTGTTGGTGGCGGCATCCACATCCACTGCGGCGTGTTTGGGACGGTATTCCACAATGCCTTTATAACGCTCAGCCCAGGCCTTTTTGAAGAGTGCTGCTTTGGACGTGACATCTTCGTTAGCGTCCAAGATCAGCACCTTGGATTTGGGCTTGGCTTTGCTGAAATAGCTGGCCACCTGGCATGCGCGCTCGTAAGGCCCGGGGGGGCACCGATATGGCGCCAGGGGAATAGACAAAGCATACACGCCACCATCGGGCATGGCTTCGAGCTGCTTGCGTAGCGCGACTGTTTGCGAGCCCGCCTTCCAGGAATGCAACACCTGGTCCTTGGCGCCTGGCTTGGCCATGCCAGGCAACGTCTCCCACATGAAATCAACACCTGGCGACACAATTAACCGGTCGTAGGGCAACTCGGTACCACCAGCCAACTTGACAGTCCGCTTTTCCGCATCAATGGACTCCACGCGGTCGTGCACCAGGTTCACACCATGCTGTTTGACCAATCCGTCATAAGGCGAAGTGATGTCGACCATGGTCTTTGCGCCAGACAACACCAAGTTGGAAATCGGGCAAGAAACAAATGATGCATTGGGTTCGACCAGCGTGACATTGATGCCGTAATCTGACCACATCCGAACATACTTGGCAGCGGTAGCGCCGCCAAAACCACCACCAATGACCACCACTTTGGGACCATTTCCACCACCGCTTGTGGCACACGCGGACAATAAACCCAGCGAGCCCAAAGCGCTCACAGCTGACGCAGCGCTCAAGGATCCAACAAATTGACGACGTTTCATGTGAACTCCTTTTATTTCTTCAATGCTGCAAAGTAACTGGCCAATTGATCGATCTGCTCGTCCGAGTAACCCTTGGAGAGCTGATGCATCAAAGTGGCTGGCTTCTTACCCGATTTAAAGTCCTGCATTTTTTTCAAAAAATCTTCCTTCGGCTGCCCTGCCAAGGACTCCATGCCGGCCTGTGCAACCCCCTGGGTACCATGGCAACCGGCACAAGAAGCTGCCATGCTGCGCACCTGAAGTGAATCAGCATGCGCGACCAAAGAACAACCCGCGAAGACCACGCCGGTCAATGCCTGAACAAAACTTTTCACTTGAACTCCTTGCTTTGATGTCAAAAAAAGGCTTACACAATCCGAGGACAAAAAAGCTTGATCTCTTTTATCAGCTCTTTTGGATATATGCTGAGTATCGGTCTATTGTGATCACTTGGGTACCGTATAAACCCGATGGCAATTAACGTTGAAATGCACAACACTTAGTGGTGTTTCATATTTCGGCCAACACGCTTCATCATGACAATCGGAGACTTCAAATGAATAAATTTTTCAGCACAGTTTTATTGACGCTCACCATGACTTTGTCCCACGCCCAAGACGTTAAGGTGGTCTATCACATCACCACGGGAATCGACACAGCAGGCAGTGCGCTGAGCAACGTGAGAAACCATGTGGCGGCCGACCCTAAAGCCAAAATTGTGGTCGTTACCAACGGGCCGGGTATTGATTTTTTGTTGGCAGATGCCAAAGACAGCAAGGGGCGGGAGTTTTCCAGCACTGTGAGTTCTCTTGCGGGTGATGGTGTTGAATTTCGGGTTTGTAACAACACGCTGGTGTCACGCAATATTGACCCCGATAAATTGCTGATGGAAACCAAGCTGGTGCCTTCTGGCGTAGCGGAAGCGAGCATGCTTCAATTCAAAGAGCACTTTGCTTACATCAAGCCCTGAAAACAAAAAAGCGTTGATGAATGACCATCAACGCTCTTTTTTGTATAGCTGACTACGCAGCCCGCATAAGGGCTTTAGAACTGGTGGCTGTACATGAACTGCCAGTTGGTTTGAGCGTGTGTGATGGTCACACCCGATCCACTGGCCACTTTCACCTCGGGTGCCATCGTCACAGCCATATTGAATTCACCGGCTTTGGAGACTTTGTAACCCAAGCCCAATGTGTAATGGTCTTTGACCGTGGCGGGGAACAGAGGATTGACAAAGGAGTCAGGAACCGGGTTGTCAGCTAAATTCATGCCAGCACGCAAGGTGAGCGCGTCATTGGCTTTCCAAGCCAATCCCAAACTCAGCGCGGTTTGATCTTCCCACTCTTGTTGCATTACAAAATTGACCGAGCCACCCATACCAGAGCTGTCGTAACGCATCTTGAAGCTCTTCATGGCATCAGCCCAGCCAATGTACTTTAGATCAGCGGCCAACAGTAAGGTGGGGCTAGCCTGCCAGCTTGCACCCAACGCCAAAACGGAGGGCATTTGAAAATCAATGACGGTGATTTGACCCTTATCGGAAAAGCCACCGGGTGCAGACATACTGGCATCTGATGTCGCCGTCTTCATGTCATCCAGCGCCGTTTTGAACTGGTAAGAGGCACCCATAACGACATTTTGATTGACTTTATAAGTGGCACCGAGCGATGCACCAAAACCTGTCGACTTGGCTGCACCAGTGAAATCGTTGTCATCAGAAAAACTGATGTTTGCCCACGGAGCCCCGGCTAAAGCAGGCAGCGCCATGGCCAAATTGCCTGTTGGGGCAATACCAGAGGACTGCGCCATGCCAGCCAACTGCATACCAGGTGCTGTCATTTTCAAGTCAAGTGAAGCCCACAGGAATTTCAAGGTCGCGCCGACTGTCAGGTTTTGATTGACCTGATAGGCCAACGGAAAAATGACATT
>JAIFMR010000208.1 GCA_020048255.1 Rhodoferax sp.
AGGCCGTACAGCATCAGCATGGTGACCGTGCCCAGGCTGACCTCGGTGCTGCCGATGTTGAAGGTGTCGCCCAAGGCAGTCATCACGCTGGGCAAGTTGGTGATGGTTTGCGCTTCTGAGTAAATCTGGGTGATGGCAAAGGCAATGTTCAGGGTGCCAAGCGTCACGATGAAAGGCGGCAGCTTGATGCGCGTCACCAGCAGGCCATTGATCATGCCAAAGCCGGTGGTCACGGCCAAGCCGCAGGCAATGGCCGCGTAGGGGTCCATGCCGTAATTGACGGCAAATTTGGTCATGACGACACCACCCAGGGCCATCACCATGCCGCAGGACAAGTCAATGCCGGCGGTCAAAATAATCAGGGACTGGCCAATGGCCAACACACCCACCACCATCACCTGCTGCAATACCAGCGACAGGTTGCCACCGCTCAGGAAGCGATCGGACTGGAGGGTGAAAAATAGGCAGGTGACCGCCAGAGCGATCCAGGGGCCCAGGGCTCCCCAAGGAATGTTGCGCTTGTTCGTCGTGGACATCACGGTCTCCGTGCGAAAGAGTTGAGAGAGTTCAGACCCCGCAGGAGCCGGGGTCTGAACGAAAGGCTAACTAATTACTTGTTGCCCCAGCACAGGTCCATGCCGACCTTGGTGTCCTTGCTGTCCACACCAGCCACTGTCTTGGCGGCAATCAGGGTCACGCCGGTGTCAACGTAGCCCGAGGCTTTCTTGCCGCTCTTGGCGTATTCGACACCCGCTGCCACACCCATGGAAGCCATCTTCAGGGGGTATTGCTGCGAGGTCGCGGTGATGACGCCGGCAGCGGTGTCCTTGATACCTTGGCAGCCACCGTCGACTGACACAATGATCACGCCCTTTTCCTTGCCAGCTTTCTTCAGGGCGTTGTAGGCACCGGCAGCCGCTGGCTCATTGATGGTGTAGACCACGTTGATGTCCGGGTTCTTCTGCAGGCAGTTTTCCATGGCGGTCTGGCCCTTGGCCTGGTTGCCGTCGGTGTCACCGGCGCACACGGTTTCAGCAGTGCTGGAGAGTTCATTGGACTTGGCATCATTGGCTTTCAGGCCAAAACCGGTCATGAAACCATTGTGGCGCTGTGCGCCCACGGGGTGGCCAGGGAACAGATCGAGCATGGCGATCTTGGCGGGTTTGGCACCCAGCGCGGCCTTGGCGTATTGACCAATCAGCACGCCGGCCTTGTAATTGTCGGTGGCAAACAGCGCGTCTGCGCCGTCAAACGGGCTGTCCAACGCAATCACTTGCACACCTTTGGCCTGTACCTTTTTCACGGTCGGGATGATGGCGTCGCCGGTGGAAGTAATCAAAATGGTTTTCGCACCCGCCGCGGCCATGTTTTCCAGGGCGGTGATCTGGCTGGCGGTGTCGCCGTCTTTTTTGCCCGCAGCGCTCATCAGCTTGGCACCGGCCTTTTTGGCTTCAGCCTGCGCGCCTTCTTTCATCTTGACGAAGAAGGGGTTGGTGTCGGTCTTGGTGATCAAACCAATGATGGGCTCAGCTGCAAAGGCGGCGCTGGTGGCCAAGGACAGGGTGCTGAGCAGCAGGGTTGTAGAGAGTTTCATGGCGTTCCTTAAGAGAGTGGCTGGGTAGCCGGGTTGTTATGTCGATGGCAGCTATTCCGGGTTTACCCCCGGGAAATTACGCTTGTTCAATCAGCGTGGGTGAACTATAGTCTCTTCAGTGTTATTAAATCAAGTTGTTTTAGTTATGGAAAACCCTGATATGTCAAAAATAAATTTTTCGGCGCAAGTGGCGACCGCTGGTGAAGCGCTGATTGACCTGATTGCGGGGGCGGATGGCCGTTTTGAGCCTTGTCTGGGGGGCGCGGTCTATAACCTGACACGCGCATTGGCACGCCAGGGTATTGACACCCTGTACCTGAACCCGTTGTCCAAAGACCGCTTTGGCCGCCAGTTGGCTGCCGCCTTGCTGCAAGACGGGGTGCACTTGGCAGCATCGCAGCCGGTGCAACAGGTGACTTCGCTGGCGGTGGTCAATGTCGATGCACAGGGTCACCCTGATTACGCCTTTTACCGCGAAGGCGTGGCCGACCGCGCCACCCACGCCGCGGCCTTGACCGAGGCCTGCAGCCAGGCCGAGAGTTTGTCCTTGGTATGCACTGGCGCACTGGCCTTGTCCCCCGAGGACGGTGAAACCTACTTGCCCTGGCTGGCCGGGCAGCGCCAAGCCGGCCGCACGGTGGTGATCGATGCCAATCTGCGGCCCTCGGTCATGCCCAACCTGGACCTGTACCGCCGCCATGTTCTGACCGCGCTGCAATATGCCGATGTGATCAAGGCCAGTGACGAGGACCTGGCCTGCCTGAATTTGCCTGGCGCCACCGCGCTGGAGCAAGCCCGCCACCTGCTGCAGGCCAGTCGCGCTGGTGTGCTGGCGCTGACCCGGGGTGCCGAGGGCGCGGCCCTGTTGACGCGACACGGGCAATTGTTTCAGGCACGTGAGACCGCACCTATCAAGGTGGTGGACACGGTGGGCGCGGGCGACTGTTTTCTGGCAGGTTTGGTAGTGACCCTGCTGCAGCGCAGTCTGCCGGCCGACTGGGGTAAAGCCGCAGTGGCGCAGTCCATGGCCCAGGAATTGCTGAGCAGTGCCATTGCCAGCGCCAGCCTGTGTGTCATGCAGCGTGGCTGTGTCCCACCGACACGCGCTGAGGTCACGGCGCGGATGGCCAACACAGCCCTGTCCTTCACTGCGTGACACCCGTGGCGTGACTTGCAGCGGATGTTGCCTGGCGGCGTCAGCTGGCGCTAAAACAGCAGACTTCTGCTGCTCACAAAGTGGTGCGCCTGCCCGGTCACCGGGTCGCTGAAGACCAGCTCTTTGGCCAGCAGTTGCAAGGGGTGGGCCGCATCCATTTGCCCCTCGGGGGTCAGGGTCGGGTACAGGCCGTCGTTGAGCAAGGGCAGCCCCAAAGCCAGCATGTGCACGCGCAATTGGTGTCGCTGGCCCGTGACCGGTTTGAGAGCGTAGCGGGCCAGGTCGCCGCGCACTTCCAGCACATCGATGAGCGTGTGGGCATTGGGCGGGCCATCCACCTCGCACTGAAGCATGAAGTGCCCGGCCGCCTTGATGCAACTGCTACGGGTTTGGGGCAGCGGCACGTCAGCGCGCCAGGGGGCGATGGCGTGGTAAGTTTTTTGCACCTGGTGCTGGCGAAACAGGGCAGCGTAAGCGGCGCGGCTGTTTGGCTGCTTGGAGAACATCACCAGCCCAGCGGTGTCGCGGTCAATGCGGTGAATCGGCACCAAATCATCCAGCCCCAAACGGTGTTTCAGCCGCACCAGCACGGTCTCTTTCAGATAGCCACCGGAGGGCACCACAGGTAAAAAATGCGGCTTGTCGACCACCAGCAGGTGCTCGTCCTGGTATAGCACCACCGCCTCATGGGGAATGACTGGCTCGTTGGGGACGTCGCGGTAGTAATACAGGCGGGTGTGGGCCGGGTAGGGGCCCTGGTTGGCGCGCTCAGGCTTGATAACCACACCGTGCTCATCCAAAACATCGCCGCGCGCCAGGCGCTCTTGCCAGGTTGATGGCGACACACCTGCAAAGCGATCACACAAAAAATCAGTCAGCGTCAGCCAGGGGCCAGGCGGCAGGGCGACACAGCTGGCGCCCACACCGTGGCGCGTGGGTGGCTTAAACCCGCTCAAACACCAGGTCCCATACGCCGTGGCCGAGCTTGAGCCCGCGGTTTTCAAACTTGGTCAGGGGCCGATAGTGTGGCTTGGGGGCATAACCCAGCAGTTCCGGGTGGGTTTGGCTTGCCGTGTTTTTCAGCAAAGGCTCGGCGCTCAGCACTTCCAGAATTTGCTCGGCATAGGCCTGCCAGTCGGTGGCGCAGTGAATATAGCCGCCGGGCTTGAGGCGTGCTGCCAGTTTGGCGATCAAGGGGACTTGAATCAGCCTGCGCTTGTTGTGCCGGGCCTTGTGCCAGGGATCCGGGAAAAAGATATGCACGCCGTCCAGGCTTTGCAAAGGCAGCATGTGGTCAATCACCTCGACGGCGTCGTGGGCGCAAATGCGGATGTTGCACAGGTCTTGTTCGCCAATGCGCTTGAGCAGGGCACCCACACCGGGGTCGTGAACCTCGCAGCACAAAAAATGGGTGTCCGGCATCAGGGCAGCAATGTGGGCGGTGGCCTCACCCATGCCAAAGCCGATTTCCAGAATCACTGGGTGGGTTTGAGTGTCATTTTGGCCTGTAGCCTTAGTGAGGTCAGCGTAAGCAGCTACCAAATCAAGAGCTACATTCTGGTAGGGCAGCAAAAACTGGGGTCCCAGCTCGGTCATGGCTTTGGTTTGCCCCGAGGTGGTGCGGCCGGTGCGTTTGACAAAGCTTCGAATGGCGCGCCGCTCAGCGGGTGGAGGGGTGTGCGTTGGGGTGGGCGGTGTGGGGGCGTTCATGGTGGGGCAGTGCAAAGTGTGCCGGATTGTAGATTTGCGTCTGCAAGGCCGTTTTGATTGCTTTCTGTGCGGCTCAAACACCAAAAAAAGTGGAAAATTGCGCGGTGAATACGCCCAACCCAGCCGCCCCTGCATCTGTCAAACCGGCCCCGCCTGAGGCCGGTGACTCGCCTTTGAGCGAGTCGCCGCAGCCGACCGAGCTTGAGAGCCGCTTGCTCGCGATGCTCGATGCGCTGCCTGACCTGATGTTCGAGGTGGACCTGGATGGGCGTTACCTGGATTTCCATTCGCCGCGCACTGATTTGCTGGCTGCACCGCCTGAGCTCTTTCTTGGCAAGATGCTGCATGAGATGCTGCCGCCAGCGGCGGCCGACACGAGCATGGCGGCGGTGCGCGAGGCGCACCTGCAGGGGTTTTCACGGGGTCAAAAAATCGAACTGCATTTGCCGCAGGGCGTCAGTTGGTTTGAACTGTCGGTCTCGCGCAAAGCCAACGGGCCGGATCGACCGGTGACTTTCATTGTCCTGTCGCGTGACATCACCCAGCGGGTGGAAGCTGAGTCAATGCAACCAGGCCATTGTGCGCTGTCAGAGTTCGGCCGAGTTGTTCCCAGCCATTTGTGCGGCGGCGGTCGCGCAGGGCGGCATGAAGATGGCCTGGATCGGCGTGCTGCAGCCAACCGACCAGCACATCGTGCCTGTGGCTTCGACTGGCGAAGGCACCGACTACCTCAAGGGCATCGTCATCAGTCTCGACGCCAGTACGCCCAGTGGCCGCGGGCCATCGGGTACCGCCATGCGCGAGAACCGGCCGGTTTGGTGCCAGGACTTTCGCCATGACCCGGCCACCCAGGCTTGGCATGAGCGGGCGCAACGTTATGGTTGGGGTGCTTCGGCGGCATTGCCCTTGCACCTGCACGGTCAGGTGACGGCTTTGCTGACGGTGTACGCCGACGCAGCGCATGCGTTTGACGACGAGGCACAAGCCCTGTTGCTTGAAATGGCCGCAGACATCAGCTTTGCGCTGGATGGTTTTGCCGCGCAACGCGAACGTTTGCAGATGCAGATTGCCCTGGGCGAGAGTGAAGAGCGCTACCGCAAGGCCTTTCAAAACAGCCCGGATGCGGTTGGCATTTCCCGCGTCAGCGATGGGCAGATCTTGGACATCAACAACGGGTTTGAACGCATCACTGGCTGGCGCCGAGACGAGGTGTTGGGCCGAACCATTGCTGAACTCCATTTTTGGCAATATCCTGATCGACGCCCGGCCATCGTCGCCGATTTGCAACAACACGGGCGTTTGAGCAATGTGGAAGTGGATTACCTCCGAAAGGATGGCAGCCATTTTCCAGGTCTGTTGTCGGCTGAGATTTTCCAGTTTCGAGACCTTGCCTGCATTTTTTCCATTATTCGCGACATCTCGGATCTCAGGAAAGCGGACGAACGTATTGCGCAGCTGGCGCATTTTGATCAACTCACCGGTCTGCCTAACCGCAATCAGTTGCAAGAGCGCTTCAATTTGGTTTGCAATCTGGCGCAACGCAGCGGTGACACCCTGGCGCTGATGTTTCTGGATCTGGACCATTTCAAGAATGTCAACGACACCCTGGGGCACACCGTGGGTGACCAATTGCTGGTGGAGGTGTCTCGCCGCCTGAGTGCCGAGTTGCGCGAGGGCGACACGCTGACCCGCATGGGGGGTGATGAGTTCATCTTGTTGCTGCCCGCTGCCGACGAAGACAGCGCGATGCAAATTGCCATGAAGTTGCTGGCCATTGGCGCACGACCTTTTCAAGTGGGCAACGAAGAACTGGTCTGCACCTTGTCGATTGGCATTGCCATTTACCCGAACGACGGGCTGGACTTTGAAACACTGTCCAAAAATGCCGACGCTGCGATGTACCGCGTCAAGCAAGCCAGTCACAACAATTTTTGCTTTTTTACCCAGGAAATGCAGGCGCATTCGGCGCGCACGCTGCAACTGGGTAATGCCATGCACCACGCCTTGGTACGCGGCGAATTTGTGCTGCATTACCAGCCACAGATGTCATTGCAAGATGGCCGGGTGGTCGGTGTCGAAGCCCTTTTGCGCTGGTTTCATCCTGAGCTGGGGCTGATATCACCGGCGGAGTTCATTCCGATTGCCGAGGACAACGGGCAAATTGTGGCGATTGGAGAGTGGGTGCTGCGCACCGCAGTGACGCAACTCAAACAATGGCTCGATGCTGGCATGCAACCCATGGTGGTGGCGGTGAACCTGTCGGCGGTGCAGTTTCACCATCCCAATTTATTGGCTTTGGTGACCCAGATTCTGGAGGATGCACACCTGCCGGCACAGTATCTGGAGCTTGAACTGACCGAGGCCATGGCCATGCACGACCCCCTGGCCGCCATCGCCCTGATGAACCAGTTGCACGAACGCGGCATTCGCATGTCGATTGACGATTTCGGCACGGGCTACTCCAGCCTGAGCTACTTGAAGAAATTCAATATCTATAAGCTCAAGATTGACCAGTCGTTTGTGCGCGATATCACGGATGACCCGGACGACAAAGCCATTGTCACCGCCATCATCAATTTGGCCAGTAGCTTAGGCATGCACACCATCGCCGAAGGCGTGGAGACCGCCAGTCAACTGGCATTTTTGCGGCTTCAAGGTTGCGACGAGGTGCAGGGTTACTACTTCAGCAAACCCCTGCCGGCAGCGCAGTTGGAGGCTTTTGTCAAGCAGCAGGCCACCGATTAGGATGTCACGGGCGCAGCGCTGTCTGGTGAGAATGCAAAACCGTTTTTGCCCCGGCGCTTGACTCCGTACATGGCCAGGTCTGCGCTATGGAGCAAGGCCTCACACGTCAAGCCGGCCTGCGGGTAACGGGCAATACCCACACTGGCACCAATCTGGGCGGCCTCGCCAGTGCCCAGTGGAATCGGTTTGGACAGGGTGGTCACAATGTCGCTGGCAATCTGCGCCAGCAGCTCAGGGGTGTCACCGCTGTCGTAGGTCATGACCACAAACTCGTCGCCACCCAGGCGCCCCACCAAGTCCGCAGACCTGCGGGTGCATTCGCGCAAACGCCGCGCCACTTCGACCAGCACCACATCACCGGCCGCGTGCCCAAAGGTGTCGTTGACCCCTTTGAAGCCGTCCAGGTCCACCATCAACACACCCACGTTCACCTCGTCTTCAGAGGCGTGGCGCAGGGAACGATTCATAAGCAACTCGGTGCCACGCCGGTTGTGCAGCCCGGTGAGTGCGTCGAGTTCCGCCAGTTGCCGTGCTTCTTCCTCCTTTTTGCGCCGCTGGGTCACGTCGTATAACACCCCCTCCAAAATGCAGTGCGCCCAACTTGCCCGGCCATCGTTGGTCTTGAGTTGCAGGTCACCTGAAACGGAACGTTGTTGGTTTGAGGCTTCACGGACCATGGACCAGGCCAACTCGGGTTGCACAAAAATGGCCGAGAGAAAGTCTTCACTTTGCGGCGTGTAATGGCCGTTGAATTGAATTCCGACAATTTTCTGCAGCAAGATCGGGTTGCTGTTGATCAGCTTTCCATCGGCTTGCAGAACCATGATGCCGACATGGGTGCTTTCAAAAATGCGCCGGTAATGCTGCTCCATGGCCTCGACCTTGAAGCGTAAGGCGCGCTCCTCTTGCAGCGCCTGTTCGGCGGCATCGAGCAGACTGTTAGCGCTGGCAGCCAGTTGGCCAATCTCGTCACGGGCGTGGTGGCTTGCGACGGGTAGTCGCTCGCTGCCACCGGGGTGGATGGCAGCCAACGCGCCGGTCAGCTGCGTGATCGGCTGGCCCACGACACGCCGAAAGGCGACGCCCAGAACAAAGGCAGTCATTATGATTTGCAGCAACAGCAACATGGTGTTGCGAATGGCGCTGCCAATGGCAAGCTGGCGAACGACGCTGTCGTCAGCGCGCACGCGCAGCTCGCCAATGGTGGCCTTTTTGTCGATCGGTGAGTACAAGGGGTACACCTGCTCGGGCGTTACATTGTCTGGCGCTGCAGGCCGAACCTGCACTTGATTGAATCCGGTGGAGGCGGAAATCTGCACGCTGGCAATCGCCGTGTTGGTCATCAAGCCCGTCAGCACGTCGTTGGCAATTTCGGCATTGCTGGCAA
>JAIFMR010000227.1 GCA_020048255.1 Rhodoferax sp.
GATCTGGCCGATCTGGCGGTCGATGAGCTCACCGACATCACCGGGCAATCTGATGAAGAAGCCACGGCGTTGATCATGAAAGCGCGTGCCCACTGGTTTACCGGTGAATCCGCTTCCCAAGCGTCTTGAAGATGATGAATACAAAGTATCAGTAAAGGCTGAAATCACGCCCTTCGTGGGCTGGTTCAGCCGAAGCTAAAGGTTACCCAACAAATGTCCAGTATGACCGTCGCCGAGTTTGCCAATGAACTCAAAAAATCAACCGACACCTTGCTAGAGCAACTCAAGTCGGCAGGCGTGGCTAAATCAGCCTCGTCTGATACCCTCTCAGAGGCTGATAAACAGCGTCTGTTGGGTTACCTGCAGACCGCGCACGGTACTGCGTCCCTAGAACGTAAAAAAATTACGCTGGTCAAGAAATCCACGACTGAAATCAAGCAGGCAGACGCCACCGGCAAGGCTCGCACGATTCAGGTGGAAGTGCGAAAGAAGCGTACTTTTGTTCGCCGTGATGAGGGGCAAGACGCGGTCGTCTCTGCTCAGACTCACGAGCCAGAATCAGCGGTGGAGGCCACGTCCGTGATCGATCATGCCGAATTGGCTCGGCGCGAGGAAGACGCACGTCGCCAGGCCGAACTGATTCGCCGACAAGAAGAGGAACTGGTCGAACGTCGACGTCAGCGCGAGGCACAAGAAGCTGCGGCGCATGAAGCAGCAGAAGTAGCTGCCGCCCAAGCTGCCAAGGCACTGGCGGAACAGCAACAAGCTCATGCCCTTGCTCAACAGGCGGCGCCAGAGTCGACTTCGGCGGCTCAGTATGCCAATGACGCACACGTTGCCAAAGCCGCGGAATTGGCGCAGGCGGTGGACAAGGCCGCAGCAGAACAGCAATCACAGTTACAGGCCAAGGAAAAGGCTGCGGCGGAATCCAAATCGCGCGCAGCCGAAGAACAGGCACGCGCCGTTGATTTGACCGAACGCCGGCGCAAGGCAGAAGCCGAAGCGGCCGCCATCCGGATGATGATGTCGCAGCCAGGTAAAAAATTACCACCGAAAAAGGTGGAAGAACCCAAGCCGGCGCCTGAAGCTGTCAAAGCAGGTATCAAGGGTACCTTGCACAAACCTGCCAACAGTGCCCCCGCAAAACCTGCTGCAGGTGCAGTTGGTGGAACAACAGCTGCTGCAGGTGCAGGAGCTGGCAAAGAAGTCAAGTCAGCCAAATTGTCCAGCAGTTGGGCTGGGGACCCTGCCAAGAAGAAAGGCATTCCGACACGCGGTGATACCGGTGCCGGGGCCGGTCGCAGCAGCAACTGGCGCGGTGGCCCGCGCGGCCGTCGGGGCAGCAATGACCGTGATCGTGACGACCAGTCACATCAGGCAGCTCCCGTCGAGGCTCGCGTGTTAGAAGTTCACGTCCCTGAAACCATCACCGTGGCTGAACTGGCTCACAAGATGGCAGTCAAGGCATCCGAGGTGATCAAACACCTGATGAAATTGGGCCAGATGGTCACCATCAATCAGCCTTTGGATCAAGACACTGCCATGATTTTGGTGGAAGAAATGGGCCACAAAGCCATTGTGGCGGCGCTGGACGATCCTGAAGCCTTCACCGACGATGAAGTGTCGCTGCAGCAGGCAGAATCTCTGCCTCGCGCGCCCGTCGTGACGGTCATGGGTCACGTGGATCACGGTAAAACATCCTTGCTGGATTACATCCGTCGCACCAAGGTGGCCTCTGGTGAAGCGGGCGGTATTACCCAGCACATTGGTGCCTACCATGTGGAAACCGCGCGCGGCATGGTGTCATTCCTGGATACTCCAGGCCACGAGGCGTTTACCGCCATGCGGGCTCGCGGCGCTCAAGCAACCGATATCGTGATTCTGGTGGTGGCGGCTGACGACGGTGTCATGCCACAAACCAAGGAAGCCATCAAGCATGCCAAAGCGGCTGGTGTACCCATCGTGGTTGCCATCACCAAGGCAGACAAGCCCGACGCCAACCCGGAACGTGTCAAAAATGAGCTGGTTGTCGAGGACGTGATTCCTGAAGATTTTGGTGGTAGCTCACCCTTCGTTTCGGTTTCTTCCAAAACCGGCCTTGGTATTGACGAACTGTTGGAACAGGTGTTGCTGCAGGCTGAAGTGCTGGAACTCAAGGCACCTGTCGACGCCATGGCCAAGGGCCTCGTGATTGAAGCCCAGCTGGATAAGGGTCGTGGTCCAGTGGCCACTGTGCTGGTTCAGTCGGGTACCTTGAAAGCGGGCGACGTGGTGCTGGCAGGTCAAACTTTTGGCCGAGTGCGCGCCATGCTCGATGAAAACGGTAAAACGATCAAGTCGGCTGGTCCATCGATTCCAGTCGAAATCCAGGGCTTGACCGAGGTGCCGCAAGCCGGTGACGAGTTCATGGTGATGTCGGACGAACGTCGTGCCCGTGAAATTGCCACTTACCGTGCCGGCAAGTTCCGTCACACCAAGTTGGCCAAGCAGCAAGCCGCCAAGCTGGAGAACATGTTCACGGACATGACTGCCGGTGAGGTGAAGATGGTGCCAATCATCGTCAAGGCCGACGTGCAAGGTTCGCAGGAAGCCCTGGCGCAGTCTTTGCTCAAGTTGTCAACCGACGAAGTCAAGGTGCAAATGGTCTACACGGCCGTGGGTGGTATCAGCGAGTCCGATGTGAATCTGGCTATTGCCGCCAAGGCTGTCATCATTGGCTTTAACACCCGCGCTGACGCCGGTGCGCGCAAGTTGGCCGAGGCCAATGGGGTTGACATTCGTTACTACGACATCATTTATGACGCTGTGGACGATCTCAAGCTGGCCATGTCGGGCATGTTGACACCAGACAAAAAAGAAGAGGTCATTGGTACTGCCGAAATTCGGCAAATTTTCAAGGTCTCCAAAATCGGCTCCATCGCTGGCTGTATGGTCACGGCGGGTGTGGTTCGTCGCACCGCACGCTTGCGTCTGTTGCGTCAGAACACGGTCATTTACACCGGTGAACTGGACTCGCTCAAACGCTTCAAGGACGATGCCAAGGAAGTGCGCGAAGGCTTCGATTGCGGTTTGAATATCAAGAACTACAACGACATCCAAGAGGGTGATGTGCTGGAATTCTTTGAAATCCGTGAAGTGGCGCGTACGCTTTGACCCTAATGAAGTCTGTTTGTGCGTAAAAAATCAGCCACACCGAATCGGGCCTTCAAGGTCGCCGATCAGATCCAGCGGGATCTGACGGAGTTGATCGCGCGCGAGTTGAAAGACCCGCGCGTGGGCATGGTCACGATCCAGGGTGTGGAGGTGACGCCTGACTATGCGCATGCCAAAGTCTTCTTCAGCTTGCTTGCCGGAGATGTCAAACAATGTGGCGAAGGCCTGAACCAGGCGGCGGGTTTTCTGCGTGCGGGCTTGTTCAAGCGACTGCATATTCACACCGTACCCACTTTGCATTTCATTTATGACCAAACACCTGAGCGTGCGGCGGACATGAATGCACTGATTGCGCGTGCTGTTGCGTCGCGAGCCAAAGAGGACTGAATCCATGAACGCGCCACGAGCACGGGTTGCCAGGCGCCCTGTGCACGGGGTGCTGCTGCTGGATAAGCCATTGGGCTGGTCGAGCAATGATGTGCTGCAAAAGGTCAAGTGGTTACTGCGAGCCGAAAAAGCCGGCCACACGGGCACGCTGGACCCCTTGGCCAGCGGTGTACTTCCCCTGTGTTTTGGTGCGGCCACGAAATTTAGCCAGTTGCAGCTTGACGCCGACAAAACTTATGAAGCCTTGGTGCGATTGGGTACCAAGACCAGCACCGGTGATGCTGAGGGTGACGTGATACAAACGCGGCCGGTAGCGGTGTCGCCCCAGGACTTGTCGCGAGTTGCGCAACAGTTTACCGGTCCCATCCAACAGACGCCGCCGATGTACAGTGCGCTCAAGAAAGATGGCAAGGCGCTGTACGAATATGCCAGGGCTGGTGTTGAAGTGGAGCGGGAGTCACGTCAGGTCACGATTTATGCATTAAATATGACTCTAGCCCAGGTGGAACCAGCGCAGATTGCTATCAAGATGGAAGCTAAATGCAGCAAGGGAACGTATATCCGCACCTTGGGCGAGGATATCGGGGAAGCCCTAGGGTGCGGAGCCCATCTGGGTGCTTTGCGTCGCACCGCCACGGGAAACTTTCTGGTGTCGCAATGCGTGACGCTAGAGGCGCTGGAGGCCATGACTGAGCGCCAACGCCTGGCTTGTCTGCACCCCGTGGCATCGTTGTTGCCAGATCACACTGTGGTCACACTGGACGACGACAATGCAGGGCGATTTTTGAGTGGCTTGCGGCGTCGTGGCAGTTGGCTCGATGCTCACCAAGTGGCGGTGTATACCGAAAATGGTCAGACCTTGCTGGGCACCGCTCATGTCAAGGCTGGCGAGTTGATCCCAGGGCGGCTGCTTAGCCCGATTGAAATTGAGCAGATGAAACCGAGTCTTGTCGCGGCCCCATCCGCCAATGAATCCAGGTCAGATGTGAGTGCAAACTCAGATCTGGTCCAGACTATTTAAGAAAGTGAACCATGTCCCATAAACAAATCCGAAACATCGCCATCATTGCTCACGTTGACCACGGCAAAACCACCATGGTTGACCAGTTGTTGCGCCAATCTGGCACCTTTGCCGAACACGAAAAAGTGGTCGACACGGTGATGGACAACAACGCGATCGAAAAAGAGCGTGGCATCACGATTCTGGCCAAGAACTGTGCCGTGACTTGGGAAGGTACACACATCAACATCGTCGATACCCCCGGACACGCTGACTTTGGCGGTGAAGTGGAGCGGGCCTTGTCCATGGTCGACGGAGTGGTGTTGCTGATTGACGCTCAAGAAGGCCCCATGCCACAAACGCGCTTTGTGACCAAAAAGGCGTTGGCGCTGGGTCTCAAGCCTATTTTGGTTGTCAACAAGGTCGACAAACCTGGCGCACGGCCAGACTTTGTGGTGAACGCTGCGTTTGATCTGTTTGACAAGCTGGGAGCAACGGATGAACAACTGGACTTCCCGGTGGTTTACGCCTCGGGGATCAATGGTTGGTCGTCCATGGACGAGGGCGCGCCCGGTGAGCAGTGGGGGCCCGACATGTCGGCTCTCTTCAACACCATTTTGGAGCATGTTCCGCACCAGCAGGGTGACCCGGCCGCGCCGCTGCAATTGCAAATTTCCGCGCTTGATTTTTCAACTTTCGTGGGCCGCATTGGGGTGGGCCGCATCAGCCAGGGCACGATCCGCCCGATGATGGACGTGGTGGTCATGGAAGGCCCGGACGGCAAAGCGGTTAAGGGTCGCGTCAACCAGGTGTTGACCTTCCAAGGCCTGGAACGCGTGCAAACCACGGACGCGGGTCCCGGTGAAATCGTATTGATCAACGGCCTGACCGATATCGGTATTGGTGTCACCATCACCGACCCGACCAACCCCACGCCGTTGCCGATGCTCAAGGTCGACGAGCCCACTTTGACCATGAATTTTTGCGTCAACACCAGTCCGCTGGCTGGTCGTGAAGGCAAATACGTCACCAGCCGTCAGATTTGGGATCGTCTGCAAAAGGAGCTGCAACACAATGTGGCTTTGCGGGTCAAGGAAACTGACGAAGAAGGTATCTTTGAAGTCATGGGCCGCGGCGAATTGCACTTGACGATTTTGCTGGAAAACATGCGCCGCGAAGGTTTTGAGCTGGCGGTTTCCAAGCCACGCGTGGTGTTCAAGGACATTGATGGCGTGCGCCACGAGCCCATTGAAATGGTCACCGCCGACATCGAAGAGCAACACCAGGGTGGCGTGATGCAGGCTTTGGGCGAGCGCAAAGGTGAGTTGTTCAACATGGACCCGGACGGCCGTGGCCGGGTGCGTTTGGAATACCGCATTCCGGCGCGGGGTTTGATTGGCTTTACCAACGAATTCTTGAATTTGACGCGCGGCACCGGCTTGATCTCCAACATTTTTGACCGTTACGAAGAGCACAAGGGTGACATTGGTGGTCGCAAAAACGGTGTGCTGATTTCCATGGATGACGGTGAAATTTTCACCTATGCCCTGGGCAAGCTCGACGACCGGGGCCGCATGTTTGTGCGTGCCAATGACCCTGTGTACGAGGGCATGATTGTGGGCATCCACAGCCGTGACAATGATTTGGTGGTCAACGCTACACGGACCAAGCAGCTCACCAACTTCCGCGTCAGTGGCAAAGAGGACGCCATCAAGATCACCCCACCGATCGAGCTGACGCTGGAGTACGGCGTGGAATTCATTGAGGATGATGAACTGGTCGAAATCACGCCCAAATCGGTGCGTCTGCGCAAGCGTCATCTGAAGGAAAGCGACCGCAAGCGCGCCAGCCGCTAACCCACCTGGACTTTGGCCACCATCTTGACGTGAAAGTCATTTCACATTAACGCTTGAAGCTCAGTCACAACCGAGCCATTTTGCTGATGGTGGCAGTGACCCTGATGTGGTCAACCGCCGGTGTGGTCACGCGTCATCTGGAGCATGCGCAAAAATTTGAAGTGACCTTCTGGCGCAGCTTTTTCACCATGCTGAGCTTGCTGGTCATCTTGCCGCTGGTGAGAGGTGTTGGTGTTTTTGGCCGTATGCGACAAGCCGGCCCGCTGTTGTGGTTATCCGGCTTGTGTTGGTCTGCCATGTTCACCTTCTTCATGGTGGCCATCATGCTCACCACTGTTGCCAATGTGCTGGTGACTCTGTCACTGTCACCGTTGTTAACGGCCTTGATCGCGCGAATCTTCATTGGACATCGCATTCCGGCTCGCACCTGGATGGCGATTGTGGTCGCCGGAGGTGGCATTGCCTACATGTACGCGAACCAGTTGTGGCAGGGCGTCAGCTTAGCCGGCACCCTGGTGGCCCTGTGTGTGCCGCTGTTTGGTGCAGCCAACTGGACGGTCAGTCAGCACGCGCATGCAAAGGGCAAAAATATTGACATGATCCCGGCTGTGTTGATTGGCGCCGTCCTGTCATCGCTGATGACCTTAGCGCTGGCCTGGCCGTTTCAAGCGTCTGGGCATGACCTTGGACTGTTGTTTGGCCTCGGACTGTTTCAGTTGGCGATTCCCTGTTCATTGGCGGTTGTTTGCACACGCGTCTTGAAAGCCCCGGAAGTTGCACTGTTGGGCTTGCTGGAAGTGATTTTTGGCATTGTGCTGGCTTGGTTGGGTGCGGGCGAAACACCCACTCATGAAGTCATTGTGGGCGGCACCCTGGTGATTGGTGCCTTGATGGTCAATGAACTGGTGGCCTGGAGGCAGAGAGTATGAACAAACCGCAAGAAGTTTTGACCGAAGTTCGAGGTCGCATGGGGCTCATCACGTTGAATCGGCCCGCGGCGATGAACGCCTTGAGTTTGTCCATGATCAGGGCGCTCACCACCTGCTTGCTGGCATGGCGCGACGACCCGCAGATTGCGGCTGTGGCCATACGCGGCAGCAACCAGGCCGGACCGTTTGGCGCGTTTTGTGCGGGCGGCGACATCCGGTTCTTTTACCAGGCGCTACAAGAGGGTGATCCCGCCACTGAAGATTTCTTTACTGAGGAATACACCCTCAATCACCTGATTCACAGCTACACCAAGCCCTACATCGCCTTCATGGACGGTGTCGTGATGGGAGGTGGCATGGGGATCAGCCAGGGTGCGTCACACCGGCTGGTCACGGCCCGCAGCAAACTGGCCATGCCAGAGACCCTGATTGGCTTGTTTCCTGACGTGGGTGGGGGCTACTTTTTGAGTCGTTGCCCCGGTTACTCGGGTGAATGGTTGGCCTTGACGGGCACTACGCTGGGCGCCAGCGACGCCTTGGCGCTGGGATTGGCAGATCATTGCCTTGATGAGCACCGGTTGGCTCAAGCCTGGGACGCCTTGGCGCAGATCGACCCTGGCAACGCGGTAGACCTGGCGCAATGGTTGCTGACGTTTTCTGTAGCAATGAACGCAGGTAGAGTATGGGCTAGAGAGCAAATTGATGACTACTTTTCATTGAATTCCGTGGCCGATATTGTGCGTGCCCTGGAGGCTGATGCGTCCGAGTGGTCACAGCTTACCCTGCAACAGCTGCGTCAACGCTCACCACTGATGTTGCACGTGGCGTTCGAACAAATCCGCCGTGCACGCCAGCTCAGCCTGGCAAAGGATTTGCGCATGGAGCGTGACGTGATGCGCCACTGCTTTTTTCCACGGCATTTGGCGCGCTCGGCGGGCCAAACCGAAACCGCTGAGGGCATTCGGGCGTTGGTGATCGACAAGGACAATACACCGGTGTGGAACCCCGCGCGTATTGAAGATGTCACGCCCGACATGGTGCTGCCATTTTTTGACAGCCCCTGGGCTGCCCACTGTCACCCTTTGTGCGCGCTGAACTGATCAACTTCCATGGCGCGCGGCCGGCTTGCGTCAGCGCTGGCGTGACTTCATGGCGCGTTCCACCTCGCGCTTGCCTTCGCGGTCCTTGATGGTGTCGCGCTTGTCGTGCTCAGCCTTGCCCTTGGCCAGGGCGATCTCGCATTTGACCTTGCCGGCTTTCCAGTGCAGATTGATGGGCACCAAGGTGTAGCCCTTTTGCTCGACCTTGCCGATCAGGCGTTTGATTTCCTCCTTGTGCATCAGCAATTTTTTGGTGCGTTGCTTGTCTGGACTGATGTGGGTGGAGGCAGTTCCGAGTGGGTTGATTTGCAGGCCAATGATGAAAAGCTCGCCGTTGCGAATCACCACATAACCATCGGTCAACTGCACTTTCCCCTCGCGCAGTGACTTGACTTCCCACCCTTCCAGCACGATGCCAGCCTCAAACCGTTCCTCAAAAAAATAGTTGAAAGCCGCCTTTTTGTTGTCGGCAATGCGGCTGGAGGTGTCAGGTTTCTTGGCCATGTCTTGAGCTTGGATTTATAGGTGAATGCGAACCAGGCTTGACTACAATCCCGCGCAAAGCTCTATTCTATGAAAACCGTCAAAAAATCTGTCCTGATCTGGTACAACCCGGCCGAAATGTATCGGCTGGTCATCGATGTGGACTCGTATCCTCAATTTCTGCCATGGTGCGATAAAGCTCGTGTGGTCTCCCATGAAGAAAACGGCATGTTGGCCGAAATTGGTATCGCTTTCAGTGGCATCCACCAGACCTTTACCACCCAGAACACCCACATCCCAGACCAGCAAGTGGTGATCAACCTGGTCAACGGACCCTTTTCAAAGTTGGAAGGTGAGTGGAACTTTCTTTCACTCGGCGCTGACCAGCGTGCCTGCAAGGTGGAACTGACGCTCACCTATGGTTTTGACAACACCTTGGGCAAATTGATCAGCCCGGTTTTTGACAAGATTGCCGGCAGCATGGTGGATGCTTTTGTCAAACGGGCCAAACAGGTTTACGGTGAATGAAACAGGCTTGCGTGTCACCGTGGTGTATTCACCTGGTCCACGGCGTGTTCACGAAGTCAAATTAAACTTGGCTGAGCCGTGTTCTGTTTTAAAGGCATTGCAGCAAAGCGGGCTGCTCCAGGCTCATCCGGAAATTGACAACGCGCAGACCCTGATGGGTGTTTGGGGTCGCCAGGTCGGTCTGAATCAACTGCTACGTGACCAAGACCGCCTCGAGGTCTACAGGCCTCTGCGGGTCGACCCCAAAGTGGCGCGGCGTGAGCGCTTCGTCAAACAAGGGGCGCGTTCTGCGGGCTTGTTTCTCAAAAAAAGAAATCCAGCCAAAACTGGCGACTGAACGCATCAGCCGTGTGCGCTGCGTTTATTTGCAATCGGAGTCAATGACAGACTGGATACGCTTGCCTTCGGTAGCGCGTGCTGCATCGTCCATGATTTCTCGTTCACCTTGCTTGTTGACTTGGCCTATCCGCATACCAGAGTCCAAACTGGACTTGGCTTGTTTGGCACGCTCACAGTTCTCGGCTTTGGCCTTGCTGATCCGGTCTTCCTCGGCTTTGCGCTTGCTTGCCTCAGCCTGATCAGCTTTCTTTTTCTTCTCGGCGAGTTCCTTGTCAACGCCGCTGAGCTTAGGTGCGCTCGCTGGAGTCTGCGCAGAACCCGGGGTGGTCGCAGATGCCGCCCCGCTGGGAGCATCGCCAAAATCACCGTTCACCACGATGGTGGTGGATTTCAGCGAGCCGGGCCGCTTCAAAATATTCTTTTCAGGCACACCTGCTGGTGGCGCGCGGTCGCTGAACACCTTGCGCCCATCTTTGTCCAGCCATTGCCATTGAGCCATGGCGCCCAAAGACAGCAGCGCAACCACAAGGAAAACGATCGGGCGGGTCAATTTGTTCATAGGTTGCGAGTTTATGTCAGCGTCAAAGGGGTGTATAGGGTGTCATCTTACTGCGTGGGACTTGCGTATCACTGCGTTGGACGCGCATATCGGAGCGACACACATCCATGCCGGCGCGCGCCAGATACAATCGAGAATTTGGAGCTTACAACATGCGCCTGATTGGTAAAGCGCTCACCTTCGACGATGTTTTGTTGGTGCCAGCCTACTCCCAAGTCCTGCCCAAGGACACTTCTCTTGCCACCCGTTTCACCCGCAATATTGCACTGAACCTGCCCTTGGTCTCGGCGGCCATGGACACGGTCACCGAATCGCGCCTGGCGATTGCCATAGCCCAGGAGGGCGGTATTGGTGTGGTGCACAAAAACATGACCGCGCAGCAACAAGCGGCCAAAGTCGCCAAAGTCAAGCGCTACGAGTCTGGCGTGCTGCGTGATCCTGTGGTAATCACCCCGCAACACACGGTGCGCCAGGTCATGGCGCTTTCAGAACAGTTGGGCGTGTCAGGTTTTCCGGTCATTGACGGCGGCAAGGTCGCCGGTATTGTCACGGGTCGTGATTTGCGGTTTGAGACCCGTTATGACCTGCCCGTGAGCCATATCATGACCCCACGCGACAAGCTGGTGACGGTACCGGATGGCACCACCTTATCCGAAGCGAAAGTGCTGTTGAACCAGTACAAGATTGAGCGTCTGCTGGTTGTCAATGACGCGTTTGAGCTCAAGGGGCTGATCACAGTCAAAGACATCACCAAGCAAACCAGCTTTCCGGCTGCGGCGCGGGACGCCTTTGGCAAGCTGCGGGTTGCGGCGGCGGTGGGCGTGGGGGAGGGCACGGAAGAGCGCGTTGAGCTGCTGGCCCGCGCCGGGGTCGATGCCATTGTGGTCGACACAGCGCATGGCCACAGCAAAGGTGTGATTGAACGCGTACGCTGGGTCAAGCAGAATTTCCCGCAGGTTGAAGTGATTGGCGGCAACATTGCCACCGGCGCTGCCGCTCTGGCCTTGGTCGAAGCGGGTGCGGACGCTGTCAAGGTCGGCATCGGCCCGGGCTCCATTTGCACCACCCGTATCGTGGCAGGTGTCGGTGTGCCTCAAATCATGGCCATTGACAGTGTGGCTACGGCGCTGAAAGGCACCGGGGTTCCCCTGATTGCCGATGGCGGCATTCGCTTCAGCGGTGACATCGCCAAGGCCATTGCCGCAGGTGCCAGCACCGTGATGATGGGCGGCATGTTTGCCGGCACGGAAGAGGCGCCTGGTGAAGTGATTTTGTTCCAGGGCCGTAGCTACAAGAGCTATCGGGGCATGGGCTCCATCGGGGCCATGCAACAAGGCAGTGCCGATCGATATTTTCAGGAATCCAGCACCGGTAACCCCAATGCAGACAAGTTGGTGCCCGAGGGTATTGAGGGCCGCGTTCCCTACAAGGGATCCATGGTTGCGATCGTTTACCAAATGGCCGGTGGTCTGCGTGCCAGCATGGGTTACTGTGGTTGTGCCACCATCGACGAGATGCAAAGCCAAGCCGAGTTTGTCGAGATCACCACGGCGGGTATTCGCGAAAGCCATGTCCATGACGTGCAAATCACCAAAGAAGCGCCCAACTACCGAGCTGAATAAGCTCACCCCCCGGCTTGCCCACTGCGTGTGGCCGCTTTCCCCCTTGCAGGTGGCAACACCAGTGGCCCGGCGAAGCCGGTTCCACGGTGTTTTTGGCTATGACAACCACATTTATGAGCTATCGAATGCATCAAAAAATACTTATCCTTGATTTTGGCTCCCAGGTCACCCAACTGATAGCGCGGCGGGTCCGAGAAGCACATGTGTTTTGCGAAGTGCATCCCTGCGATGTGTCCGAAGACTGGATTCGCAGCTACGCCCGCGATGGCACCTTGCGCGGCATCATTTTGTCAGGCAGCCACGCCAGTGTTTATGAAGACAGCACCGACAAGGCGCCGCAAGTGGTGTTTGAGTTGGGCATTCCGGTTCTGGGGATTTGCTACGGCATGCAAACCATGGCGCACCAATTGGGTGGTTTGGTCACCAGTGGACACCAGCGCGAGTTTGGCCATGCCGATGTGCGAGCGCATGGGCACACCGCTCTGCTCAAGGGCATTCAGGATTACGCAACACCAATGGGTCATGGCATGCTAAAGGTGTGGATGAGCCATGGCGACAAGGTGACCGAGTTACCCCCGGGTTTCAAGCTGATGGCCAGCACTGACAGTTGCCCGATTGCCGGTATGGCGGACGAAGAGCGGCGCTTTTACGCGTTGCAGTTCCACCCTGAAGTGACACACACCTTGCGTGGTGCTGCGATTCTGGAACGCTTTGTTCTGGATATTTGTGGCACGCGTGCCGACTGGATCATGGGCGACTACATCAGCGAAGCGGTCGAAAAAATCCGCGCGCAAGTGGGCGACGATGAAGTCATCTTGGGGCTGTCGGGTGGTGTCGATTCTTCTGTAGCTGCGGCACTGATTCATCGCGCCATTGGCGACCAGCTCACGTGTGTCTTCGTGGACCATGGCTTGTTGCGCCTGAATGAAGGCGACATGGTGATGGATATGTTTGTCGGCAAGCTGCATGCCAAAGTGATCCGTGTAGATGCGGCAGACCAGTTCCTGGGCCACCTCGCCGGCGTCAGCGATCCGGAAGCCAAGCGCAAGATCATTGGGCGTGAGTTTGTAGAGGTTTTTAAGGCTCAAGCCCTTTCCCTGACTGCGTCAGATGCTACAAAAAAAGGGGCAAAGTGGTTAGCCCAAGGAACCATTTATCCAGATGTGATCGAGTCTGGTGGCGCCAAGAACAAGAAGGCGGTTGTCATCAAGAGCCACCACAACGTGGGTGGTCTGCCTGAGCAATTGGGTCTAAAGCTGCTTGAACCTCTGCGCGAACTGTTCAAGGATGAAGTACGCGAGCTGGGCGTCGCACTGGGCTTGCCCTACAACATGGTCTATCGTCACCCGTTTCCTGGTCCTGGATTGGGCGTGCGGATATTGGGCGAGGTCAAAAAGGAATATGCCGACCTCCTGCGCCGGGCAGATGCCATCTTCATTGAGGAATTGCACAACTTTATTGATGAGTCCACTGGCAAGAGCTGGTACGACTTGACCAGCCAGGCATTTACAGTGTTTTTGCCCGTGAAGAGCGTGGGCGTGATGGGGGATGGGCGTACGTACGATTATGTGGTGGCGCTGCGTGCGGTGCAAACCAGTGACTTCATGACGGCTGATTGGGCAGAGCTGCCCTACGCCTTGCTGAAAAAGGTGTCGAGTCGCATCATCAACGAAGTGCGCGGTATCAACCGAGTGACCTACGATGTGAGCAGCAAGCCACCGGCAACCATTGAGTGGGAATAGCAACGTTGCACACCATTTGGTGCTTCCAACAGCAAACACCCTCATTGAATCAGCGCGTCAGATAGTGGGGTCTCTTCGATTTGGAATTTGCTAAGATTCATCCATCACTCCGTGGACCTTCCGCGATTGCGCCAATGTATTACCCACCTCAGTTCGCCGAACTTCATTGGCCACAACGGCTGGAGCCAAACTGATGCGTGGCGCTTTCGGGCTGATTGGTCTGCTGGCAACACTGGTCATGGTGGGCTTTCTGGCTCGTCAACAATTGAAGGCAGTACAAGCCCCCTTGCCCATCGTGGCTATGCCCGTCACAACGCCATCGAGCAGTCTGCCGGTGGAGTCTACGACCGCCAACCCGGCACCACGCGATCCATCCCAACCCAGCCCGCAGATACAGCAACAAATGAAGCAAGCGCTGGAAGGCGCCATGCAGGCGCGCCCGGTGCGTGAAGAGCAGTGACGCAGGGGAAAGACGCGCATGATGAGAATTGGATGCGTTTGGCACTGGCGCAAGCGCAGGCCGCCCAAGGGTCAGGTGAAGTACCGGTGGGCGCTGTCGTGGTATGCAATGGATTAGTGTTGGGCGTCGGGCGAAACGAGTCCATCGGTGCACACGATCCGACGGCGCATGCGGAAATGGTGGCGCTCAGAGCGGCAGCAAAGCATTTGGGCAATTACCGGCTGGAGGGTTGTGATTTGTATGTCACGCTTGAACCGTGCACCATGTGTGCCGGAGCTATGCTGCACAGTCGGCTGAGGCGTGTGGTCTATGGCGCACCCGACCCTAAGACGGGCGCAGCTGGCTCGGTCCTGGATGTCTTTGCAAATAGCCAACTCAATCACCAGACACAAGTGCAGGGGGGCGTGTTAGCCCCGGTCTGTGCTGATCTGTTGCAGGAGTTCTTCAAAAAACAGCGCACACTGCAGCAACTTGAGAAACTTCAGTCGTGCAGAGCGCTTCGTGACGACGCACTTCGCACGCCCGAGAGCCGGTTCGCCGAATTGCCAGAGCCGTCTTTATATGTCAATGACTTACCGAGTCTTGCGGGTTTGCGCATGCACTATCTTGACGCGGGTCTATCCACTGACACGTCAACCCTTTTTTGCGTTCACAGCCCCAAAGAGTGGAGTTATGCCTGGCGCAGCCTGATAAAACAGGCACAGACCCTAGGGCAACGCATTGTTTGCCCAGACCAAATTGGTTTTGGTAAAAGTGACAAACCCAAAAGATCGTCCTTTCACACCCTGGGGTGGCATGCGCAGGTGTTGGTGGAATTGATGGATCGGCTTGATTTAAAGCAGGTCGAGCTGCTTGTATCCGATGATGCGTCCGAGTTGGCCAGTCACATCCGGGCATTGATCCCCAAAAGGGTGAAAAACATACAGTCCGTGCAGCCAGAATTCATGGCGCCTGCTGCTGCGAATGCGCCCTTCCCAGATAATGGGTATCGGGCTGCGCTGCGTGCGTTTTCGTCACTGAAAATGACAACACGCGTCATTGACACTCCGGCTTCGAGCTCATGAAAAAACACATATACATTTACTCTCCTTCGGGGGCCGTGCGCGACAAGGCAGCGTTTAAACGCGGCGTGGCCCGTCTTGAGTTGTTGGGTCACGAGGTCGAGGTGGATGAGGCGGCCTTGAGCAGTTTTCAGCGGTTTGCCGGTGATGATGAAACCCGTCTGGCGGCCATCCACCGCGCCGCTGACAGCGGTGCGGACCTGGCGCTCATCTCTCGCGGAGGCTACGGTCTGACACGTCTTTTGCCAGATCTGCGGTACAAGAAAATAGCCAAGGCCATTGACAAAGGCATGTTGTTTGTAGGTATCAGCGATTTCACCGCATTTCAAACCGCGGTGCTGGCAAAGACTGGCGCCATCACCTGGGCTGGGCCTGCCTTGTGCGAGGGTTTTGGCGTGGGTGGAGAGCCTGACACGTTGGATGGACACACGCATGGCGAAGCACAGGTGCCTGATGACATCATGGAAGCCTGTTTCGACGAGGTATTGAGCGGGCAGGGCGAAGGCGCGGGTTGGAGGCAGCACCGCGTTCCGGCTGGCGACACCATGGATTCGCCTAATAGGGTGATCCATAACGCCGTGCTGTGGGGCGGCAATCTGACGGTGCTGACCTCCATGCTCGGCACCCCTTATTTTCCAGAAATCAAGAATGGTGTTTTGTTCCTGGAAGATGTGGCGGAACATCCTTATCGTATTGAGCGCATGCTGACCCAGTTGCTGCATGCTGGCATACTTGCACGCCAAAAAGCCATTCTTTTGGGTCAGTTCACAGACTACAAATTGACGCCACATGATCGCGGCTTCAAGTTGCCATCGGTTATCAACTGGCTCCGCCACAAAATAAAGACGCCGGTGTTGACCAATCTGCCTTACGGCCACGTCGCAACCAAGGTCTTGTTGCCCGTGGGCGCGTCAACAGATCTGAGCATAGAGGGACGTGATGCCCTTTTGGTATGGGGTCATCTTTGAATTCAGGCTGATGTTGACCTAAACTAGCGGTATTACACAAAAAGGGATTCGCCGGGAATGAGCCTTCAATCAACTGTCGTTTTTGCTGATTTGTTCGGCAGTACCGGCGTCTTCGAGTCTTTGGGCAATGCCAAGGCAACGGAGGTTGTCACGCAGGCGACGTCTTGGGTAGCTCAGCAGTGCACGTCTCACGGCGGCCGAGTGGTGAAGTTTCTGGGTGACGGTGTGCTGGCCATTTTTCAGGACAGTTCCAAGGCTGTAGCTGCGGTGATTGAGATGCAGAGGTCTTACCAGCAGGTATTGAGTCGTATGCCGCCCAATGCCTATATGCCGCTGCGTATTGGTGTCGCCCGTGGTGGTGTTGAGATCGTCTCCAACGATTGTTATGGTGACGCGGTCAACATTGCTGCCCGGCTCAGTGAGCTCACGGGACCGCACCAAATCTGGGTCAACGCCGAGGCCATCCAAAACGGGTTTCCCTTGCCCGACGAACGCTTTCGCCCGCTGGGACCGATTCATATCCGGGGGCGTGCCGAGTTGTGTACGGTTTTTCAGGTGGAGTGGCAAGAAAATGTCAACTCAGAATTTTTCACGGTGCCCGCAGGTTTTGAGGCTACGTCGGACTCCAGAACGAAGGATGCTTTAGGCGTTCAAGTGGAGTTGACTTGGCTGGAGCAACAAAAAACTTTTAAGGCCTTTGATTTGCCGGTTCACATCGGACGTTCGCACCATGTCGAGTTTGTCGTGAACGATGCGAGAGTGTCACGTACCCATGCGCGCCTGGAGTGGCGCAACGGCAGTGTGGCGCTGGTGGATGTGAGCTCTTATGGGTGCTGGGTGAGATTCTCGGGTGGTGGCTCTGATTTGTTGCTGCGGCGGGAAGAGTGCGTGTTGCATGGCCGCGGTGAAATCGCTCTGGGGACGTCCTTCAGTGACTTGAGCGCACCGGTGGTTTCGTTCTCTGTGTTTTGATACCTACATTGCTTTTTTACCT
>JAIFMR010000034.1 GCA_020048255.1 Rhodoferax sp.
TGATGGCGTTCAGCGCACGGGCGTGCTTGATGATGCCGCCAATGTAGTACAGCGCAAAGTCGCTCAAACCGGCATAGCCGTCACCGGCAAACAGGTTCTTGCCGTCTTTCCAGATCGACTGGTGCACGTGGCAGCCGCTGCCGTTGTCACCAACAATGGGCTTGGGCATGAAGGTGGCTGTTTTACCATAGGCATTGGCCACGTTCTGCACCACATATTTCAGCACTTGGGTCCAGTCAGCGCGCTCAACCAGAGTGCTGAACTTGGTGCCCAATTCGCATTGACCAGGGGCAGCCACTTCGTGGTGGAACACTTCAACCGGGATGCCCAAAGATTCAAGAATCAGGGACATTTCGGCACGCATATCTTGGGTGCTGTCGATGGGAGGCACCGGAAAGTAGCCACCTTTGGTGGTGGGGCGGTGACCGCGGTTGCCGCCTTCCATCTTCTTGCCGGAATTCCAGGGCGCTTCGTAAGCAGCCCGACATATCGGTGTTCCAGCGGACGTCGTCAAACAAGAAGAACTCTGGCTCAGGGCCGAAGTAGGCGGTATCGCCCATGCCGGAGGCCTTCAGGTAGGCTTCTGCGCGGTGTGCCACCGAACGGGGATCGCGCTCGTAACCCTTGCCGTCTGTGGGCTCGATCACGTCGCAGCTCATGAAGAGCGTGGTTTCTTCAAAAAACGGATCGATGTTGGCAGTATTGGGGTCAGGCATGAGTTGCATGTCCGAGGCCTCGATGCCCTTCCAGCCAGCCACCGAGGAACCGTCAAAGGCATGACCCGATGAAAACTTGTCTTCGTCAAAATGCGAAACAGGCACGGTCACGTGTTGTTCTTTGCCACGGGTATCGGTGAAACGAAAGTCAACAAACTTGACTTCGTTGTCTTTCACCATCTTCATGACGTCTGCGACGGTTTTGGCCATCAAATACTCCTGGTTGGGTTGCTGTTGAAAAAGGATTTACCACGGTTGAATGCAGGTTTTATGCCAATCTTCTGGTTAGCAGACCGACCCGATCAAGCCCTCTATTTTGCACCGAGTTTAGGCCGTTGCAAGCCTTCCATCACGCTCCCATGATCGCAGGTGAACCCACATACGATGCGAGAACGTCACACAATGCACCAAATCAATGCATTCTTGCTGCACCAAATTAAAGACATCACGAACGCACCAATTCGGGGCCTAATTTAAGTGAAAAGGATGCCAAGCCTGCCAGCAAAGCGGCATAGGCAGCGGCCACCAAATCGGGGGCTCCTTTGACGCCCAGTTCGATGTGACGCCCAAACTCGGGATGGTCAACACTGGGTAAGCTAAACACCTTGATACCCGAGTGGTCGCGCTCTAGTTGCTCCATCAGCGGCGTCAAGGTGGCCTCCATGGCACCAAAAACAATCACCGATTGCTCCAGCCAGGACTGGCTCCGAAATAGCGTTGGGTACAGGGTGTCCAGCACCCATTCCATCATGGGCCATGCCATGACCGGAAACCCAGGTACAAAATGCACCCGCCCGACACTGAAACCCGGAATTTTGTTGTACGGGTTGGGAATGATGTCAGCCCCTTGTGGAAAGACACCCATGTTGAGCCGATGCAGGTTGTCCGCCGCTGTCGGGTCATAAACCTTGCCTTGCTCTTTTGCGAGGTCTTGCATGCGTTGTTCAATCAAGGCTTGAGCCTGGGGATGCAGCATCAATGGCACACCCAGTGCCCGCGCCGCGCATTGACGGGTGTGGTCATCCGGGGTGGCGCCGATACCACCGGTGGAAAACACCACGTCACCGGACTCAAAGGCGCGTTTCAAAGCCGCAGTGATTCGATCCGGTGCATCACCGACATAGTCGGCGTAATCAAGCGCCAGGCCACGCGCCTTGAGCAGTTCAATGGTTTTGGGCAGGTGCTTGTCAACACGTTTGCCCGACAGGATTTCGTCACCAATGATGATCAGGCCGAAGCGGGGGGCTGCGTCAGGGTTCAGTGTCAAGGCGGGGGAGAGATTCATGCGGCAGGGGTGTTGTTGGCTTTTCGATCAGGGGTTTGTCATCGGCTCGCCGAGTTGCTGTGCTTGGCGCGGCACGCTCGGCACGAAGCTCCTGCAAGGCAGCCAGACAGTAGTGTGAAAACCACAAGGACGACAAGGCAAACAACAGGGTGTAAAGCCACACGCCAATGGGCACCAGCACCACAAAAGCTGCAGCAAAAAGCACGCCGGACGCCCAGATGACACTGGGTGCCGCACCCAAATAACCACAAACCACCCCAATACCAAGCAAGGTCATGCGGTGTCGGCGAAAAATTTCGCGCCGTTCTTCGCCGCTGGCATGGACCGCCAGGGCATCAAAAGCCATGACCCGGTACGTCAGCCAACCCCAAATGAGTGGCGGCAACACCAGAATCAGCGGGGGGATCAACCACAGCGGGACCGATACCACCAGGGCCAGCAGCGCCAGTAATGTCGAAAACAGGGACCAACTTAAGCCCACCAGCATGGAGTTGCTGCCACGCTTCTCCAGCCCCGGAAAACGCCGGTCAGCCACCAGCTTGGTCAAGGCGGGGGTCATCATCAAGGCGACCAGCAACAACGACACCACCACGATCACGGGTGTGAGCGCAAAGATGACGATCATGGGCGCCAAAAAGGCTTTGAAGCCCCCCAGGCCCAGGGTTTGCATCCAACCCGAGACGGTCGTCAGCAATGTGGATGCTTCCAGGGTGCCGCGAACCCACTCCAGCAACATGTCCCAGTACAAGTAACCCAAGCCCAGCGACATCACAGCCATCAACAGCAAAGGCGCCAGCGACAGCAAAATCACCCGCGGTCGAAACGAGTAGACCAATGCGCGCCAGAAAGAATCAAACAACAAATTCATTGGTCGAGCATACCTGAGCAGACTGCGGGGTTGTCAAGCACCAGGGCTGTGGATGAGCGCCAGGTCAGCAGCCGACAGCCAGCGCCATTGACCGGGTGCCAAATCAGCCGACAAGGCAAGCCCACCGATTTGCGAGCGGTGCAAGGCCTCAACCCGGTTACTCACGGCGGCGAGCATGCGCTTGACCTGGTGGTACTTGCCCTCGGTCAGGGGTCATCGTCCAGCACCACGCCATCAAGCAAGCGGCTGACCTGGCGCTCGTCCAGCGGGTGTTTGACGGTGACCTCATAGACCTTGGGCAAATGGTGCCGTGGGGAACTCATGCGGTGGATGAACTTGCCATCATCGGTCAACAACAACAGTCCCGTAGTGTCCTGGTCAAGCCGGCCCACCGCCTGAACCCCCTGAACGGCACCCTTTTGCGGCCGCTGACGCAAGGGCGCCGGTAACAGCGTGTAGATACTGGGGTAGGTCGACGGCTTTTGCGAACACTCGGTGCCCGTTGGTTTGTGCAACAGGATGTAGGCCTTGTCAGCATACGGCCAGTCCACACCCTGCACCCTGAACCGCAAACCATCAGCTTCGAATTCAGTAGCAGCTTGCGTATATTTGACAGGGGCTAGCGCCAAATTGGGTTCATAAACCTCAACCAGCCCCTGCTGAATCAGGCCAGCGCAGACCCGGCGGGTACCAAAACCTTGGGAATAAAGAATATCTTGCAGTTGCATGGCCTGAGTATCGCAAAGGCGCAAGCCAGCTCAGCGCCACGCAGCTTTCAGGCTTCAGGCGCAAATCAGACGTGCGGCTTCGCGTGCCGCGACCACACCTTCGTCGGTGGGCACAACCCAGACTTCAACCTTGCTGGCGGCACTGTGAATTGCCATGACAGCATCACCGGTGGCCTGAGCGTTCAATTGCGGGTCGATGTCAACACCCATCCAGGCCAGCTTCTGGCCAACCTCGGCGCGCAGCGTCACATCATGCTCTCCAATGCCGCCACTGAAGGCCAGCACATCCAGACCCTGCATGCAGGCCGTCAAGGCACCGCATTCACGCACCACACGGTATGTAAACGCATCGATGGCCAGCTTGGCCTCTGCACTGCCGTCAGAACGCAAACGGCGCATGTCCGCCGACACCCCTGACATGCCGAGCAAGCCGCTTTGCTTGTAAAGCAACTTTTGCAGACGGGCGTGATCCCAGCCTTGCTCCAACAGGAAGAGCATCACACCTGAATCGAGCGAACCAGTACGCGTTCCCATCATCAGACCGTCCAGCGCCGAGAACCCCATGGTGGTCGAACAACTCTGACCATTGCGGGCAGCGCACAGGCTGGCACCGTTGCCTAGATGCGCCATCAGTACCCGGCCCTGAGCGCGCACTGTGTTCTGCAACAGAGTTCCCATCACGTACTGGTAAGACAAGCCATGAAAGCCATAGCGGCGCAAACCCTGCTGATACAGCGCCTGCGGCAAGGCAAAGCGGTAATCCACCTCGGGTAGCGTGGCATGGAATGCGGTGTCAAAACAGGCCACTTGCGGCAGATTGGGAAATGCCTCACGAAACGCCCGAATACCGTCCAGATTGTGCGGTTGGTGCAGCGGCGCCAATGAGCACAGCTGTGTCAATTGTTCAAGCACCGCATCGGTCACCAAAACGCTGGAGCGGTAATGCTGGCCACCATGCACGACCCTGTGGGCGACCGCGTCGATCACTGGCACACCGGGCAGCTGTGCCAGCAAATCACGCAGGCTCAACAGCGCCTGGGCAAACACATGATCGGACCCCAGCACCAAGGCACGGGTGTGGTCCTGGCCGGCAAAGCTCCAGCGCATTTCTGGGGCGCCACCGGGCTCCAGCCCTTCAATGTTGCCCGACAGCACCTGCGGTTGCACATCGCCACTGATCAGCGGATAGAGTGAAAATTTGAGCGAGGACGAGCCCGCGTTGACAGACAAAATAGCCATTTTGGAGATCCTTACCAGATGGGACGGGGTTGGTCGCGACGAGCGTTATGGGCCACCATCAGCCCCAAAAGCGCCGATGCAACCCGGTTGGACGGGCCTTCAGCGCGACTCGTCAGGGCAATCGGCACCCGTGCACCCAAGACAATGCCCGAACCACTGGCACCCGCCAGATACTCCAGCTGCTTTGCCAGCATGTTGCCGCTTTCAAGATCCGGCACCGCCATGATGTCGGCATGGCCTGCCACGACGGATTCAATGTGTTTGATTTTGGCTGCATGCATGGAAATGGCATTGTCAAAAGCCAGCGGCCCATCGAGCACACCACCGGTGATTTGCCCCCGATCAGCCATCTTGCACAAGGCCGCGGCGTCCAGGGTTGACGGAATGTTGGGGTTGACGGTTTCAACGGCCGACAAAATAGCCACCTTGGGCACCTCCACCCCCATGATGCGGGCAAAGTCGATAGCGTTTTGGATGATGTCGATCTTTTCCTGCAGCGTGGGGCGAATGTTCAGCGCTGCATCGGTGATAAGCAAGGGCTTGTGATACAGCGGCACATCAAAGCGAAACACGTGCGACATACGGCGACCCGTGCGCAAGCTGCGAATGGCGAGCACCGCAGCGATCAGTTCATCGGTGTGCAAGCTGCCTTTCATGAGCATCTCGACATCGCCACTGGCCGCCAGCTCAGCCGCCTTTTCGGCAGCCGCATGGCTGTGCGCTACCGATATGATCTCGGCACCGTTCAAATCAATGCCGGCTTGCTCGGCCACATGCCGAATGCGCGCCTCTGGGCCGATCAGCACCGGCACGATCAAACCGTAACGCGCGGCGTCCATGGCCCCACTGAGCGAACCGTCGTCACAGGGGTGAACCACCGCACAGCGTACCGCCGCCAATTGGTGCCCCAAGGACAACAACTGATTGAACCGGGCTTGTGGATCGAACAGCTGAATTTTGGGTGCGATCACACGCGGCAGCCGAATTTTGACCGTTGGGGCCAACACCTTGGCTTTGCCACTCAGAATACTGATGCCGTTCTGATTGATCACCTGACAGTCGAGCTCAACACTGTGGTTTTCCGGGTTTTTGGAGATCACCGTCACCGTCACGGTCAAGGTGTCGCCTACACGCACCGGCTTGACGAAATGCAGTGCCTGATCCTGGTAAATGGTGCCCGGCCCAGGAAACTGCGTTCCCAACAAAGCAGAAATCAGGGCCCCACTCCACATGCCGTGCGCAATGACGCCATGAAACAGCGTGTCGTTGGCGTATTCGGGGTCTAAGTGCGCGGGATTGGTATCGCCCGACACGGCAGCAAAGGCCTTGATGTCCTCCAGCGTCAGTGTGCGCAGGAGTCGAGAGCTTTGGCCGAGGGAGATTTCGTTAAAAAGATAGTTTTCAACCAGTTCAGTGTCCAGAGTCAAGTTCATATAACGTGCGTTGTGTCCAAAGTAAAAACAAATTTGCGAGGCTCAAGGATCCAGATCCAAACCATGAGCGATCGGCTTGAAGCCTTTTTGCACCAGATGCTCTTCAGCCTGGTCCAGGATTTGTCGGGTTAGGGTCAAGCCGTTGTCGTTCAGACTGGTGGTCTCCATCCGGTACCGCAGCACCAGCAAACCACGCAATTCCTCGTGCAGGTGAGACACACGGCGCTCGCCCGACATGGCAGGATGAGCTGGCCGAGCACCCTCGCGGTTGGCTCTGCGCTCGGTCACCACCCGGGGTGCCGGCGGGCCGTCTAGCAAGCGCGTCACCACACCCTGGTCCTCCAGGTTCATGCCAAGCCCAATGGCCAGCCGCGCAATGCGGGCGTTCAGCGTCTCAAGCGAAGCACACAAGCGCTGGGATACTTCATCATCAATTTGCATGGCACACCTTCAGTTAAACAGGGGTTGATGAGGCAGCTCGTGGAAAGCTGTGCATTCGTTCATCATAGTGACGAAACCCGGTAGCTTTGGCTCTCAGGTATTTTAGGGTAAACCCTAATCAACAAATCACGTTAAAACGAACGCCCAAGAAAAAACCCGCCGAAGCGGGTTTTTTCTTGGGTCAAAGGGCTTGAGCCCCAAGCACGGGCTTACTTGCCGCGTGTGCCAACCACTTCGACTTCAACGCGACGGTTTTTGGTACGGCCAGCGGAGGTCTTGTTGTCAGCCACTGGCTGCTTCTCGCCCTTGCCTTCGGTGTAAACGCGGTTCTTTTCAATGCCTTTGGACACCAAATAAGCCTTCACAGCTTCAGAACGCTTCACAGACAGCTTCTGGTTGTAGTCATCTGTACCCGTCGCGTCAGCGTGACCGACAGCAATAATGACTTCGAGGTTGATGCCCTTGACTTTGCTGACCAGATCGTCGAGCTTGGCTTTGCCTTCGGGCTTGAGCACGGATTTGTCAAAGTCAAAGAACGCGTCAGCAGCGTAAGTCACCTTGGCAGCCACGACAGGAGGAGCAGCAGCTTTAGGAGCCACAATGGCACCATCACAACCGACAGCGGCTGTTGCAGGTGTCCAGTTGGAATCACGCCAGCAGAGTTCGTTGGTGCCGTTCTTCCAGACTGTGCCGTCTGTAGCACGCCAGTTGTCAATGGTCTGAGCGCCCGCAGCGCTTGCAAAAACTACAGTGGTCATCACCATCGCCAGTTGGGTCAATTTTTTCATGGTTCTTCTCCTAGAGGAAAAAGGCCGCTTCAGCGCGGCGAGATAAAAACAGACGCCCAAAATGCCTATCACGTTGAACGTTGCTTTTGATTGTGCCACAGACAGTTTCAACAAAAATGACGTAGTGTCAACTGAACGGCCGTAACCCAGCCCTATCTAAACTATTTGGCCAAGCCGTTGCAGACGAGCCACAACCTCACAGCTTAAAATGTTCGGTTAAATCGATCTTGCTTCGCCTCAAGCCTTCCCATGACCCAATTCGCCAAAGAAACTCTACCCACCAGCCTTGCGGACGAAATGCGTCGCAGCTACCTGGACTACGCCATGAGCGTGATTGTGGGGCGAGCACTGCCCGACGCGCGTGATGGCTTGAAACCAGTGCACCGGCGCGTCTTGTTTGCCATGCACGAGTTGAACAACGACTGGAACAAGGCCTACAAAAAATCAGCACGTATCGTCGGCGACGTGATCGGTAAATACCATCCGCACGGCGACCAGTCGGTTTACGACACTATTGTTCGTATGGCGCAAGACTTCTCCATGCGCCACATGCTGGTGGATGGTCAGGGTAACTTCGGCTCGGTCGATGGCGACAACGCCGCCGCCATGCGGTACACCGAAATCCGCCTGGCCAAGATCGCCCACGAGTTGCTGGCGGACCTCGACAAGGAAACCGTTGACTTCGGGCCCAACTACGATGGCTCGGAAAAAGAGCCTCTGGTGCTACCCACGCGACTGCCCAACTTGCTGGTCAATGGATCGGGCGGTATTGCCGTGGGTATGGCGACCAACATCCCGCCGCACAACTTGAACGAAGTGGTGGATGCCTGTCTACATTTGCTGAAGAACCCCGAGGCCAGCATCGACGATCTGATGGAAATCATTCCAGCACCCGACTTCCCCACCGCCGGCATCATTTACGGTATCAACGGCGTCAAGGACGGGTACCGCACAGGACGTGGCCGCGTGGTGATGCGCGCCAAATGCCATTTTGAAGACATCGATAAAGGCCAGCGCCAGTCCATCATCGTGGACGAGTTGCCCTACCAGGTCAACAAGAAAACGCTTCAAGAGCGCATGGCCGAACTGGTGCACGAGAAAAAAATCGAGGGCATCAGCCACATCCAGGACGAGTCCGACAAATCCGGCATGCGCCTGGTGATTGAACTCAAGCGCGGTGAAGTGCCCGAGGTGGTCCTGAACAACCTCTACAAGCAAACCCAGCTGCAGGACACCTTTGGCATGAACATGGTGGCGCTGATCAACGGCCAACCCAAGTTATGCAATCTGAAAGACCTGATTGAAGTCTTTTTGACCCACCGCCGCGAGGTGGTGACGCGGCGCACGGTGTTTGAGCTGCGCAAGGCACGTGAACGTGGCCATGTTCTTGAAGGCCTGGCCGTGGCCCTGGCCCACATCGACGATTTCATTCGCATCATCCGCGAGTCACCCACGCCCCCCGTGGCCAAGCTGGAATTGATGACCCGCCCGTGGGACAGCAAACTGGTGCGCGAGATGCTCACCCGCACGCGCGCCGATGGCGGCTTGGTCAATGCCGACGACTACCGTCCGGACGGCCTGGAAATGCAATACGGCATGGGTTCAGACGGCCTCTATCGCTTGTCTGACACCCAGGCGCAAGAAATCTTGCAAATGCGCCTGCAACGCCTGACGGGTCTGGAGCAGGACAAGATCGTGGCTGAATACAAAGAGGTCATGGCCATCATTGACGACTTGCTGGACATTCTGGCCCGCCCTGAGCGCGTCTCCATCATCATCAGTGACGAGTTGGGCGCTATCAAAACCGAGTTTGGTCTGACCAAAATCGGCGCGCGACGCAGCCTGGTCGAACACTCGTCGTTTGACCTGTCGACCGAAGACCTGATCACGCCGACCGACATGGTGGTCACACTGAGCCACAGCGGCTACATCAAGAGCCAACCTTTGAGCGAATACCGCTCGCAAAAACGAGGCGGGCGTGGCAAGCAGGCCACTGCCACCAAAGAAGACGATTGGGTGGATCAGCTCTTTATTGCCAACACCCACGACTATCTGCTGTGCTTCAGCAACCGGGGCCGCATGTACTGGCTCAAGGTCTGGGAAGTGCCCCAAGGTTCGCGTGGCTCGCGCGGCCGACCCATCGTCAACATGTTCCCGCTGCAAGAGGGTGAAAAAGTCACCGTGGTACTGGCGCTCACCGGTGAAAAACGCACCTTCCCGGCCGACCAGTATGTGTTCATGAGCACCCGCATGGGCACGGTGAAAAAGACCGCACTGGATGAATTCAGCAACCCGCGCAAGGCCGGCATCATCGCGGTGGATCTGGACGATGGCGACTTCCTGATCGGGGCCGCGCTCACCGACGGTCAACACGATGTGATGTTGTTCAGCGACGGTGGCAAGGCCGTGCGTTTTGACGAAAACGATGTGCGCCCCATGGGCCGCCAGGCACGCGGCGTGCGCGGCATGATGCTCGACGAAGGTCAAGGCGTGATCGCCATGCTGGTAGCAGAGGACGAATCGCAAAGCGTTTTGACAGCCACCCAGAATGGCTACGGCAAACGTACCAGCATCACCGAATACACCCGCCACGGCCGTGGCACCAAGGGCATGATTGCGATCCAGCAGTCCGAGCGCAACGGGAAAGTGGTTGCTGCCACCCTGGTGCGCGCCGACGACGAAATCATGCTGATCACTGACAAAGGCGTGCTGGTGCGTACCCGTGTGAGCGAAATCCGCGAACTGGGCCGCGCCACCCAGGGCGTCACCCTGATTGGTCTGGACGAAGGCTCTCAACTCAGTGGCTTACAGCGCATTGTGGAAAACGACGCGATTGTGTCTTTGAGCGACGACGCCGGTGACGATACCGCCACCGATGAGACGCCATCGCAAGATGTCTAATCGCTCTTCTTAAGATAGCTATCTACCCTTATCCATCAAGGGCTAGCGCCTTATTTTCCTTACACGCTTGAAGAAGCCTGATGAATCGACCTTATAACTTTTCCGCCGGCCCGGCCGCCATGCCCGAAGAGGTGCTGCAAGAAGCTGCGGCCGAGATGCTCGACTGGCACGGCAGCGGCATGGGCGTCATGGAAATGAGCCATCGCGGCAAGGAGTTTGGCCAGATTGCCCAGGAGGCCGAGGCTGACCTGCGCGATTTGCTGGCGGTGCCCGACCATTTCAAGTTGCTGTTCATGCAGGGCGGCGGTTTGGCTGAAAACGCCATCGTGCCGCTGAACCTGTCCCGTGGGGAGACAGCCGATTTTGTCGTGACCGGCAGTTGGAGCCAAAAGTCGGCACAGGAAGCGCAGCGTTATTGCACCGCGCATGTGGCAGCCACTGCCCAAAACACAGGCTTCACCACGTTGGTCGAACCCAAAGACTGGCTGCTCAGCGCCAAACCGGCTTATGTGCACATCTGCAGCAACGAGACCATTCATGGTGTCGAGTACCACACCCTGCCTGACCTACAGGCGCTGGGCTGCGACGCACCGCTGGTGATTGACTTTTCGTCGCATGTGGCGTCACGCCCGGTGGACTGGACGCGCGTGGGCCTGGCCTTTGGCGGCGCCCAAAAAAATCTGGGCCCGGCCGGTTTGACCCTGGTGGTGGTGCGTGACGATTTGCTGGACCGGGCTTTGCCCATTTGCCCCAGTGCGTTCAACTTTAAGACCGTGGCCGACAACCAGTCTATGTTCAACACACCGCCCACCTATTCGATTTATATCGCGGGCCTGGTCTTCAAGTGGCTCAAACGCCAAGGCGGCATCGCCGGCATCGAAGCACAAAACAAGGCCAAGGCCGAACTTCTGTACCAGGCCATCGACGACTCTGCGCTGTACTTCAACCCGGTTGAAAAGCACTGCCGTTCACGCATGAATGTTCCATTTTTCCTGCGGGACGACAGCCTGAACGAGGCGTTTTTGGCCGGCGCGCGCAGCCGCCATTTGCTGCAACTCAAAGGCCACAAGTCCGTGGGTGGCATGCGCGCCAGCATCTACAACGCCCTGCCCCTGGAAGGGGTGCAGGCCTTGGTGAGCTACCTGCGCGACTTTGAAGCTCAACACGCCTGATTTCCGTAGAACCACCTTCAACGTCATCCCCATGGCCAAATCCCTTCCTGAACTGCGCACCCAGATCGACGCCCTGGATCTGGAATTGATCCAGCTGCTGAACAAGCGCGCGTCGCTGGCGCTGGAGGTCGGTGAAATCAAGCGGGTGGACGGCTCCGCCGTGTTTCGCCCGGATCGGGAAACCCAGGTCATTGCCAACCTGCAAGCCAACAACACTGGACCGCTCAAGCCGCACAACATTGCGCTCATCTGGCGTGAAATCATGTCGGCTTGCCGCTCGCTGGAAGCGCCCCAACGCGTGGCCTACCTGGGGCCGGCGGGCACCTTCAGTGAGCAGGCGGCAGTCCAGTTTTTTGGTGGCAGTGTCGCGCGTGTGCTGTGCGTCAGCATTGACGAAGTGTTTCGGGCCACGGCGGCAGGCAGCGCCGAGTTTGGCGTGGTACCGATTGAAAACTCATCTGAAGGGGTGATCTCCCGTTCACTCGATCTGCTGCTCAATTCACC
>JAIFMR010000017.1 GCA_020048255.1 Rhodoferax sp.
GTGGTGCATTTTGATCTGCCCAAATCCATTGAGGGTTACAGCCAGGAGATTGGCCGCGCTGGCCGCGACGGTTCGCCTTCAGACTGCCTGGTGCTGGCCAATCAGGACAGTCTGCGTGTGCTGGAAAACTTTGTGTACGGTGACACCCCCGAGCCCAGTGGCATAGACACCGTGCTGGATGAGATGCTGGCCTTGGCATCCCATCAGCCCTGGGAGATACAGCTCACATCCCTGTCAGAGCGCAGCAACATCCGCCTGTTGCCGCTGAAAACCCTGCTGGTGCAATTGGAGCTGCGCGGCATCATTGCTGCGCGTTATGCCTACTTTGCCGAGTACCGCTTCAAGTACCTGGTCACGCCCGAAGACCTGTTGAGTCACTTCAGCGGCGAGCGCGCCGAGTTTGTGCAGGCGATTGTGCAGTGCTCCATCAAGGCCCGTAGCTGGTGCACGCTGGACTTTGATGCGCTGTACAAAAGCCACCAGGCCGAGCACAGCCGGGTGGTCAAGGCGCTGGACTATTTTCAGGACAAAGGCTGGATCGAGCTCGAGGCCAAGCAGATGACCGATGTGTATGCGCTGCTGCAGCCTGGTTTTGACAAGGCTGCCCTCAGCGCGCAACTGAGTGCCTACTTTGTTAGCAAGGAGTGCAGCGAGGTCGCGCGCATTCACGCCATGCTGGCCTTCTTTGCCAGTGCCGACTGCCTGAGTCAACGCCTGGCGGCATATTTTGGCGATACCCAGGCGCCGCTGCATTGCGGCCACTGCTCAGTGTGTGACGGGGCGGTGGCGCAGTTGCCGCCGCCGCTGCCCCTGCCAGCCTTGGCGGGGTATGACCTGGCCGAGTTGTGTGGCGAGCTGATGCAACGCCACCAGCAGCTCAAACACACTTCGGCCAGCGCTGAGACCCTGACCCGCTTTTTGTGCGGCATCACCGCCCCGGTGCTGACCCGCCTCAAGGCGCGCAGCCTGGCCGGTTTTGCTGCGCTGGAAAACTATCCTTATGCAGAGGTGCGGCAATGGGTTGGCCAGTTGGGACAAAGTTCATTCAATGGTGTGTGTCAGACATAAAAGTGAATTTAAGTAAGCGCACACGCTCACCGCCAAACCTTGGTAAGGCTACGCCTGTCGACAGAAGCGATTCAGCTGATGTCCTGTTGCCGCAATTTTTGCTGACACGCATCCATATGGCGTTGAATTGCGCTGAACATGGCAACTGCCCAATCTGCTGCGGTACCGTCAGCCTCCGGCGGGCAATGGGCATCGACGAATTGCCAAAACTCATCCCAACGCTGTCCAGACAAGTCGCCGTAGACCTCAAAGAACGAAAACGGGAAGTGGTTTAACCCAGCCTTACGCAAATTTCGCGCAATGAATTGCCCCCCCAGCGTTGCACCTTCGATGACGTAGAGAACGCCAATCAGCGCCGGTACGCTATCGGGCAGAGGAAACTCTGTGGCTGTTTTTACTGGAATGCGTTGCAAGATCGTCAGATCAGACAACAGCGCGGACAGTTTGCGTCGTGGAGCATAGTCAAGCAAGCCGGGCTGCTTCACCAAAAATTTCAAAATTGCAGCTTCTGCTGCGGCCTGTACACCATGCAGCGCCGCCAGCGCATCGCCATATTGCGCTGGACTGATGTCAGTCTTGAGCAGCGGTACCAGCAATGGGTGGTGATCCAGGGCGTGGTGCGATGGTTTTGTGACTTGGCGCAGCAAGTGATGCAGCTTGGATGATGACAGGGGAGGCGCCATATTTTTTAGCAAATATCAGGCAAACAGTTCCACCAGCAATTGGCGCAAACGCTTGGCTGCCAAGTGGTCTTCCTGCATCCATCGACTGCAGTAACCCCGGCGCTTTTCGACCCATTTTTCAAACGAGTGGCGTGGTGCAATGCCGATCTTGCCTTGCTGCAACTCCACTGGCTTGTGGGGGTTGCCACCCCATTGAACATCTTGCACCAACTCCTTGCGAAACAGCCAAATTTGCAGGCACTGGCCATCACGCGTACGCATCTTGATGGCCAGCGCACCCGCCACTGGCATCGCGCCCAGGGCCGGGTAAGTGCGCTCCAAACTGTCCATGAATACCATGGACGTACCCGGGTCCTGGTCAAAAGTTGTTGACAACTGATCGAGGGTGAAGGTGTTGGGCGAGTCACCCATGTGCGCCCAGGCCTTGTCAAGCCTGATCGCCAAACCACTGGCATCAAATAGCTCAAACAAGCCCGGTGCAATGTCGGGCAGGGCTGACAGGAGCTCGTCCTGCCGCAAAATCACTTTGCGCATTTCTATAAATACATTGTCAAGCCTGTCGATCAACCGCATACGTGACTCAGCCAGCCAGGTTGATATCACCAGCGAGTAATGTTTGGTGATCTGGCTGGCGGCACGCATGATCTTCAGGGGCAGCACGCGAGATTCGGCATGATGACAAGCGATCAGCCCCCACAACTCTGAGCCCACCATGATGGGCAAGGACAACGATGCACGCACCCCCATGTTGGCCAGATAGCTTTGGTGCACGGGTGACACGCTGCGCAGGTCAGACCAGGTTAAATCGGGCGGAGGAGCGTTGTGGCTGATGAGCGGCACGGCGGGTGCCTGGCTGTCGGGTATGAGTCGCCATGGATTTTTGGTGTACAAATTACGGGCGATTTGGGGGATGTCGCTCGCCGGAAAACGCAGACCCAAGTAGCTGCCGTACACATCGGCGTTGCGGGCCTCGGCCAGTACCTCACCATCGCCATCTTCACGAAACGCATAAATCATGACCCGATTGAAGCCCGTGACTTCGTTGAGCAGATTGGCAATTCGCTGGTGCAACTCGTCAGCGGCCCGTGCACTGACGGGCGTTCGCATCGGCACCGAATGTGCCGGAACGCGGACATGGTTTTGATCATGCTCAGAAAACTCCAGCACTACACCCTGGCTGCTGCGCGAAACCACCATGTCGACACCCGTGCGCTCACCGATGCACAGATCCAGCAATTCAACCCGGCTTCCCAGTGCCTGGCCCAGCGTCGCCAGCGTGGGCTGCACTACGGCGCCGAGCTGTGCTGGCAAAGTCTGCCCTGGTAGGGACGCGGGCGCACACGGGAAATAGTTCGCCAGATTGGCGCTGGCATGGGTAATCACGCCTTGTTCGGTGAGGTGTAACAGCCCACCATGCGCCTGAATGGCACCCGACAGGGACAGGGGCTCGGCCTCACATTGGCGCGTCCAATCGGTGCTGACGTCAATCGTGTTCATGCTGTGCCTTCGAGTCAACAGTGAATTGGCCGAGTTGCGATGCACAGGCATCGCAAATGCCCCATGCGTTGGCGGGTTTGACCTGATTGCACATGCTGCAGCGGATGGATGTGTGTCGTCCACGCTGGCTGGCTACTGCGACACGAACCGGGCGCGCGCGCGCTTCGGTGCGCAAAGTCTCATGGGAAAACACAAGACCGCCGGCCGCATCGCAGACGACCCGCATGCGTGAGTAGCGTCGTTTCAGAGGTGAATCGCAGCGGTAATCGAGCTCGATCGGTTGCCCTCGGTCGCGTGCCAGTTGCAACAGGGCTTGCACAAAAGTCCGGGTCACTTTGCCCGACACAAACTCAAGCAAGGGCTTTCCAATGACCGCGCTGCCCGACAATTCAGGGGCCCCATTTTCCTTGGCAAAGCGGTCCCAATCGCTCCCAACAGCGACAATCTGGTCCTGCGCGTCAAGCCAGAAATCAACCCGCTCGGTCATTTCTGCGATGCCAGCAAGGCATCCATTTGATGGGCCAAGATGGGCTTGGAAAACCAGTAACCCTGAATTTGTTGGCACCCCAGTTCACGCAGTCGCGTGGCCTGCTCGGGGGTTTCAACGCCCTCCGCAATACTCTGCATCTGCAGACTGTGCGCCAAATTGATGATGGCTGAGACGATCACGGCATCGCTGGGGTCGGTCAGCAGGTCGCGCACAAAGGACTGATCAATCTTGAGCTTATGCACTGAAAAACGCTTGAGATAACTCAGGCTGGAGTAGCCGGTGCCAAAGTCGTCAATGGAGAATGTCACGCCCATCGCAGCCAGTTGGTCCACTACCAACAACACCTGCTCTGGGTCGCTGATCAAAATGGATTCGGTCAACTCCAGCTCCAATAACTCGGGTGGCAACTGTGTTTCCAACAAAACATCCAACACGCTGCGCAACAAGTTGTGCCGGGCGAATTGTGCATACGAAACGTTGACCGCAATGCCCAAGCGGTAGCCTGCATCGAGCCACCGCTTGGCTTGCAGACAGGCCTCGCGCATGACAAAGTTGCCAATCAGCACGATCAGGTTGCTTTCTTCCGCAACCGGAATGAATTCGCCCGGCGGAATGTTGCCAAGTTCGGGATGTTGCCAGCGCGCCAGCGCCTCCACACCCGTGATGCGCTGCTGTTCCAGATCCCATTGCGGCTGGTAATGCAGGTAAAACTCGTTGGGGTTCATCGCCTCGGTAAACAGCTTGAAGTTGCCGCGTCCAGCCGCCTTGGCCTGGTACATCGCGGTGTCTGCATGTTGTAACAACGCATCAAAATTCTGGCCATCGGCCGGGTATAGGCTGGCGCCCATGCTGGATGAAACGCGTATGGCATGTAGTGTCAATTCATAGACCTCGGACAGGGCCGCCATGATTTTGCTGCAGGCATCAGCCACGTTGTCGGCGCTCTCGACGTGCGTCAACAGCACCACAAACTCATCACCCCCCATGCGGCATACTGTGTCGGTATCACGTACGCAACCGAGCAGCCGCGCGCTGACCTGCCGCAGCAATTCATCTCCAACCAGGTGCCCCAAACTGTCGTTGATGTCTTTGAAATGATCCAGATCGAGATAAATCAACCCGACCATGTGTTCTTGCCGCTGCGCTTGTGAAATGGCTTGTTTGGTACGGTCGTTGAGCAATCTGCGGTTGGCCAGATTGGTCAGTGGGTCATAGTAGCCGAGTTGTTCAATGCGCTCTTGCGCCTGCTTGTGCTCACTGATGTCCATGAAGATGCCGATGTATTCACTCACCGTGTTGGCACTGTTTTTGGTCATGGTGATGCCCAGCCACTCCGGGTAAATCTCGCCGTTTTTGCGCCGGTTCCAGATTTCGCCCTGCCAATGCCCGTCGAGCAGAATCTGCTCCCACATCTTTTGGAAAAAAACCGCGTCGTGCTTGCCAGATTGAAGTACTTTCGGGTTGCGGCCGATGGCCTCCTCCGCTGAGTAACCCGTGATCTCGGTAAACGCGTTGTTGACCGAAACAATGCAGCCACTGGCATCGGTGATCACCACTGCTTCGCGACTCACTCGAAACACTTCGGCATCGAGCTTGAGCTTCTGCAGGCTGCGGTTGCGCTGCAGCAGGACCCACAGATTGTTGGCCAGCACTTCGAGCAGGGCCACATCACCGCCGTCGTAATCATCCGCCTTGTTGCCCACACCAAAGATCAGCACGACCTTGTCACCCTGAAACACGGGTACGCTGACATGCCGCAGCAAAACCGCATGGCCTTCAGGCAGCCCCTTTTTATGGGTCAGCGCTGCGTAGTCGTTGTGAATGACCGATTGCCGTTGCCGAAAACAGTCGGCCCAGACGCCGGCTTTGGAAATGGGATAGTGGCTGTCAAAAGCGGCTGCGCAGTGCATCAGCGTGCCTGTTGACCAAGCACCCAGCGTGATGGTTTCCTGATCATCGTTGACAAAATGGCCGTAGGCCATGGTGCTCGAGGTCATTTTCTCTGCTTGGTCCAGCGCGTAGCGCACCAGTTCCTCGTCGTTCATGCCGGTCGAACCGGTCGTGAGCTCGAGCAAGGCGGTGTTGCGCTTGGCCGCAATATCGCGGGCTAATTTGTCCTGCATGCCTTCAATGAATCGCCCAATCAAATCCGCCACACCGGCGACCAGCAGCCGCTCCTCGGGACAAAAGGGGTCACCAACGGCCAGCGCCTGCTTTTTGGTGTAACCCAGGCTCAGCTTGCCCTGCTCAACACCGCCCACCTTGATGGTGGCACAGGTTGATTGCAATGGCTCGCGGTACTTGGGGCTGGTAAGGCACCGGCCAGGCAGGGTGATGTGGACGCAGGCGTCGTCTGGGTACTGGACTCCAAGCGGCAGATTTTCGAACACCACCGCCAAAAAGTCGGACTCGGTCAACGTCTGCTGCGCCGCCCGTGAAATGGCATACATTGCGCCCAGTTCTTTGACCCGTTGACGCAACTGAACTTGTTGAGCCAGGCGCTGCGTTTGGTCTGCGACCATCACGGCAAAATGCGCTGTGCTGGCGTTGTCTTCCAGCATGGGTAGCATTGAAAAGTAAATATCGGCAACGACCGCCTGTCCACCAGACGGCGGCATCTGGACTTCAAGCATCGACGCGTCACCGTCCACTTTCGCTTGGGCGATGGTCCTGCGCAAGCGCAACTGCTCGTGCTTGGCCAGCAACCGCGGGAAAAAATGACTGCGCAGCAGGTTGCGATCGAGGTTAAAAAACTCTTCTGCCTTGTCATTGCACTCACTGATCACACCAAATTCGTCGATCTCCAAAGCCGGCAGCGGCAAGGTCGAAAACAAGGCATTGAAGCGGTGCAGGGCTTTTTCAGCGTGTTGCTGTGCATCCCGCAGCTCGTCGTTTTGCACCTCCAGCTCGGCCTGGTAGATTTTCAGGTCCTCGACCATGTCGGGAATGTTGGCCTCGCCGCGTTGCACCGCACGCAGGGCAAAGTCAAAATCACCGCCGCGTAAAGCCTTTAAGGCCAGCTTTCTGATTTTTTCATCCTTGTTTTGCGCAGATACTCCCGGCTGTTCCAGACCTTTCACGGGTGCCCTCCGCCGGCCGAGGTTGGCTCGTTCACAGTTTTGAGATGCGCGGCATCCTTGAGCATGGTGATGTCAAAAAAGGTCATCACCGAACCACTGATTTTTTGTGCCTTGTCCAGGTAGGGCAGGATGCGCACCAAGTAGCGATGCGCAGCATCCAGGGTGTTCACCTCACGCTCGGTGACACGACCGCTCGACAGGGTGTTGCGCACATCGGTCAAAAAGCCGGGGTAGTCCATGATGTGCGTGAAATCGTCAATGGAACGGCCAATGTCGATCTCACGAATTCTGAAAATGTTTCCCGCTTCAGGGGTAAAACGCGTCAACTTCAGCGCCACATCAACAAACACCGTGGGAATCAGGGTGGCCCGCGTCATGTTGTCCAGGTCGGCATTCAGCCGGTTCTGGATTTCGATTTTTTCCTGGTTTTCGGAATTGACGGTGTACAACTCTTCATTGACCGACTGCAGTTCCTCGTTGGTACTTTGCAGCTCCTCGTTGGAGGCCATCAGCTCCTCATTGGTGGCCTGCAATTCTTCGTTGGAGGTTTCCAACTCTTCAATGGTGGCTTGAAGGCTGTCACGCATGACCGAGAGCTCGCGCTCCAGGCTCTGAATACGTTCACCGGATTCGATCGACAAATCGATCACATCCGAATGACCATACACGACCTCGGTCAGCTCCTCGATGTCAAAAGAGAGCAAAAAGAAACGCTCCTGTCCCGGCGCCACCGGCACCGGCCGAACCGACATGCGCACATGCTCGGTGATGCCCTTGCCCGGGTCCGAGACAATGATGTCGGAGCGCAACTGCACGTTTTCCTTGGAGGCCTTGTGCAGCAGCGCCACGCCCACAGGCGCGAGTTTGCCCACCAACAGCTTGGAAATGTCAAAACTGGCAGCCCCGGACGGAATTTGCATGAACCGCTGGGCGTCGCCATACACATGCACCAGTTGTCGGTCTTCATTGAGCAGCAGCGCAGGCGGCGCATAACTTTTAAGCAGCATCTGCTGACCCGACTCAATGACCTGGCTCTCAACGCTGCCGCCGCGCTGAGAGGGTGTGGACGCTTTGCGGGTGGCGGCACGCACCGCTCCGCCCCGGTTGAGATCGAGTGGCAAGGAGACCGGCCGCAAGATACGGTAGATTTTGTTTTTGCTGTTGGTGACACTGAAATCCCGGTGCCGCGTACCCAATGACTCGCTCGACCCCAGCAGCATGTAGCCGTTGTGCACCAGCGCATACTGAAACCGGAGCAAGGCTTTTTCCTGGGCGGTGGTGTCAAAGTAAATCAACACATTTCGGCAGGTCACCAGATTCATGCGGGTGAAGGGCGGGTCTTCCAGAATGTTGTGCCGCGCAAAAACGATGTTTTGGCGGATGTCGTTTTTGACGACGAACTGGTTACCCACGTGTTTGAAGAATCGCTCCAGACGCTCTGGGGAAAGTTCGTTGGCAATGGCTTCGGAGTACACACCGGCACTGGCAATGTCAACGTGTGTTTGCTCCACGTCGGTCGCAAAGATTTTGATCTGCGGCCAGCGTTTCATGCGATCGAAGGCCTCTGCAAACAAGATCGACAGGGTGTAGGCCTCTTCACCGGTCGAGCAACCCGCCACCCAGATGCGAATCGGCTGGTGCTCTTGCGCCTCTTCGATGATGGTGGGAATCACCGTTTTTTCCATCAACTCGAAGGTTTCGGCGTCGCGGAAAAAACTGGTGACCGGTATCAGGGTGTCGCGCTTGAGGGTCAAAATTTCACCCCGGTCGGACTCCAGCAAGTGCAAGTAGTTGAGCAGATCACGCACATGGCGTATCTGCATGCGCCGCTCAATCCGGCGCTGAACGGTGGCCGGTTTGTATTCCCTGAAATTGATGCCCCCCACCTGGTACAGCAGGTGCAATATGCTGTCGAGCGGGTTGATATCCGAGTCACCCGGGTCTTTGGCTTTGGGTTTGGCGGATACCTCCAGCACATTTTTGACATGCCCCACAATTCGGCTGGCCAACATTTCTGGTGGCATGACTTCGTCGACCAGCCCGGTAGCAATCACGCTGCGCGGCATGCCGTCAAACTTGGCGCTTTCGGGATCTTGCGCCAACAAGAATCCACCGGCATCGTTGATCGCTACCGACCCCCGAGTGCCGTCCGAACCTGTGCCGGACAGAATGGCGCCAACACAGCGGTTACCAAACTCTTTGGCCACCGAGGTAAAAAACAGGTCGATCGGCAAACTCAAACCATGCGGGCTTTTGGGAACCAGGCGCAACTGCGAACCAGCCACCGTCATGTTCTTGCCCGGCGGAATCAGGTACACGTGGTTGACCTGCATCTCCAGGCCGTTTTCAGCCATCAACACCGGCATGCGGGTGTGGCGCGCCAGCAGGTTGTCCATCATGCTTTTGTGGTCAGGCGACAGGTGCTGAGGGCATCAAGCCCGCCGGCTGATGCCCCAATGGCCACCACGTAGGGGCGAAACGGTTTGGCGTCAGAGGGCCGTTGCGGCTCACCCTCCACATCTACGGAAACGGGGTTTTCAGCAGGTAAATTTTCCCGCTGTTGTTTAGATTTATTTGTTCGCGCCATGATACGAAGAACTGATTACGACGTTCCTAATGTAACCGAGA